>JAAXHV010000262.1 GCA_012270695.1 Gammaproteobacteria bacterium
CCATTACCAGTTCGCTTACAGCCCTGCTACTTCACGTTGGCGCCCGTTTTATACCAATGATCGACCAGTTGGCGTTCCTCAGTGGTCATTTGCGTCAGGTTTGCCAGCGGCATGGTCCTGTTGCTAACAGTCCTGTCATGAATACGCTGTGCCCATTGTCTGATTTGATCCGGGGTGTCAAACATTACGCCATTGGGCGCGACGGGTGCGGTAGGATGGTTCGGTTCGGCTGAGTGGCATACATTACAGCGCTTTACGATCACTTGTTCCAGTTGGGAGAATGAAACGGGTCCAGCGGGTTGTGCAGGTTGGGTCGTAACAGCTTGACCCGGGATGGCCCTGGATTTCGGGGCGGCTGCGAACGCGGCCAGGACAATAATGATGAGCGCGATAATGAGCAGTGCAGGCGCTGTTTTTCCCTGGTTTCTCAGGTTGAAGAAATGCCGCACCAGCACCCCGACGATGAAAATGGCGATGAGGAGCAACCAGCCGTATTCATGCCCGTAGGTCATGGGATAGTGGGGACTCAGCATGACGAACAGCACCGGCAGGGTGATGTAATTGTTATGTACCGAGCGCTGCTTGGCCCTGATACCCGGCAACGGGTCCGGTTCTTCGCCGCGTTGTTTGGCCTGTACCAGTTCACGCTGACCCGGGATTATTATCATGAGTACATTGGCGGCCATTATAGTGCCCAGCATGGCGCCGATCTGCATATACGCGCCGCGCCCGCTGAACAGCTGCGAAACGGCATAAGTCACCGCAACCAGGAATAAAAAACCTGCCAGTCCTATCCAGAAGTCACTCAAGCCGGTCCTGCATAACAGGTCGTAAACCACCCAGGCCGCCACGATAAAACCGACACTGGCAGCAACGGCCATGCCACCTGTTATATCGGCAACGGTCTTATCGACCAGGTACACATCGGCATTGACGTAATACATGAGCACGAGCAAGGCAAACCCGGTCAACCAGGTGCTGTATGCCTCCCACTTGAACCAGTGCAGGGGTTCGGGTAACTGGCCGGGCGCGACCTTGTATTTTTGCGCGTGGTAAAAACCACCGCCGTGCACTGCCCAGAGATCACCGGCCACCGCCTCGTCTTCGGGGTCCCGTGGAGGGACGTTGAGATTCATATCCAGCCAGACGAAATAAAAAGAGGAACCGATCCAGGCGATACCCACTATCAGGTGCGCCCAGCGCAACAACAGGTTCAGCCATTCCAGGATGTATGCTTCCATTATTTATTTATCTGCGTCATCTGCGGATCTTATTTTAAGTAACTGGGCGGCAACGGATAAGGCGATGACCCCAGGCTCTTTTGATTCGATGCCGGGAATGCCGATGGGACAGGTCAGCCGCCCCAATTGCTCATCGCCTATCCCTTTTTCTCTCAATCTCTGCACAAAACGCCGGTGTTTGGTTGCCGAACCGATCAGGCCGAGAAAAGCTGAATCATTCCGTCGCAACAGGGCTTCGCACAGATCCTGGTCGAGTTGATGGCTGTGGGTCATGACCAGGCAATATGCTTTCCCAGGCAGGTCTTCAACTTCTCTGACCGGGTCACCGGTAAGCCGGGGCTCTACGTTGTATGGCAAATTCCCGGGAAACTGTTCGGCCCGACTGTCCACCCAGGTGATGCGGCAGGAAGTAGCGCTGGTCAGGGCACTCACCAGGGCACGACCGACATGCCCTGCGCCGAACAGTACAACCTGGAAATCACAGGGTGTAATCATTTCAAAAAACAGGACATCCGATATATCGGGCAGGGTTGATTGCGTCCCGACCAGTGGCTGCAGCAGGACTGTTTCCGCCGCGCGGCCGGAACTGAGGAGTTTTTTCGCTTTCTCCGCTGCGAGTTCATCAAGGCTTTTATCACCCAGGCTTCCCGTGACGTCTGTTTCAGTGAAGATCATCTTTTCAGTGAATGGCTTATTGTTCGCGCCTGAATTCCGACTCACCAACAGCGCACGTGTGTTGTTTTGCTCCTTCTCAGCGGCTGCGGCTACCCAGCCGGCCTGGCCGTCTGACAATACCTCAAAATGCAGGTATACGGCCCCGCCACAGCATTGTTGCAGCATGGAACCGAGAGGAAACAACTCGATAAAACGTGCCGCGGCCGGTTCATCCAATTGCGACCGTGCATTGCGGATGGCTTCAAATTCAAGATTCCCGCCGCCGATTGTGCCCATTACCTCTCCGGCGGTCACAATCATTCGAGCGCCAGGTTCCCGTGGCGCGGAGCCGGCGATATGTGCAACCGTCACTAATACACAGGACTGCCCGCTGTCTACAACATCGTGTAACGTCGAAAAACAACGATTCATATAAGCTATTGATTTAAACCACAGAGAGCACAGAGAAAAAACAACATGAATAACGGCCAAAATGAATCGATATACATACGGGCTACCTGGACATTACACACCATGCTGTAATCTCTGTGTTCTCTGTGGTAAAAAACATGAGTCTTGCTGTAACATATCTTCAATACTGTTCAATACCTGTTCCGGGGTGGCCGGCGCATATAATACAGGTCGCGCCTGACCCCCACGCAACGCGGCTATGGCGTCTTTCAGCGCGTGAAAAACCGCTATGGCCAACATAAGCGGTGGTTCACCCACCGCCTTGGAGCGGTAGATCGTCTCTTCCCTGTTCCTGCCCCAATCGACTAATTCAACGTTGCATTCCCGGGGCCAATCACTGCATGCCGGTATCTTGTAGGTGGACGGAGCATGGGTCATGAGCTTCCCTGCAGAGTCCCACCACAGCTCTTCACTGGTCAGCCAACCCGCGCCTTGCAGGAAACCGCCCTCCACCTGTCCCATGTCGATGGCCGGATTTAATGATTCCCCGGCGTCGTGCAGGATATCCACGCGCAGTATTTTATGCTCACCGGTCAGGGTATCCAGCAGCACCTCGGCCACCGCGGCGCCATAGGCAAAATAAAAAAACGGGCGACCGGTCAGCATTTCCTGGTCATAATTGATTTTGGGAGTACGATAATAGCCGGTAGAGGACAGGGAAATACGCGCCAGGTAAGCCTGGTTGGTCAATTCGGCAAAATCGATCAACTCCCTGCCTGCCCGCACCCCTGCCGGAGTAAAGCGGACCTGCTCAACCGGCACTCCATAGTGTTGCGCGGCAAACTCGGCCAGGCGCCGTTTGATCACACCGGCAGCCGCCCTGGCTGCCATGCCATTGAGATCGCTGCCGGACGAGGCGGCCGTTGCGGAAGTGTTCGGGACTTTACCGGTATCGGCTGCAGTGCATTTTATCCTGTCGATACCCACCTGAAATTCCTCGGCCACCACCTGGGCAACCTTGGTATAAAGTCCCTGCCCCATTTCAGTGCCTCCGTGGTTCAACATGATGCTGCCGTCACGGTAAACGTGCAACAAGGCGCCGGCCTGATTGTAGAACGTCGCGGTAAACGAAATCCCGAACTTGACCGGCGTGAGCGCGATACCCCGTTTGAGTATCCTGCTGTCGGCGTTAAATGCCTCGACCTGTCCGCGTCTCTCCCGGTAATCGGACTTTTTTTCCAGCTCATCCACCAGTTCGTGGATGATGTTATCTTCCACTGTCATACCGTATGGCGTCACGTTCCTGTCATTTGTTCCATAGAAGTTGATTTTACGCACGTCAAGGGGGTCTTTATCAAGATGGCGGGCAATTTCGTCAATGACGTTCTCGATTCCCATCATCCCCTGAGGTCCGCCGAAACCCCGGAAGGCCACGTTGGATGCCTTATGAGTCTTGCAACGGTGGGAAGTAATACGCACATGTTCCAGGAAATAGCAATTATCGCTATGGAACATGGCGCGCACGTTGATCGGACCGGATAAATCAGCCGACCTCCCGCAATCGGAGGCCAGTTCCAGGTCGGTCCCTTTGATCAATCCACGATTGTCAAAGCCAACCTTGTAATCGATGCGGAAACCATGACGTTTACCCGTGATGGTCATGTCATCATCACGATCGATGCGTAATTTCACCGGACATCCGGTTTTGTCCGCGGCCACTGCGGCAATCACGGCAAACAAGGCCGGCGTGGTTTCCTTGCCGCCAAAGCCACCTCCCATACGCCGGCATTCCACCACCACATCCTTGGAGGATTTCTCCAGCGCATTGGCAACCAGATGCTGAACTTCTGTCGGATGCTGGGTTGAGGCATGGATCAACATGGCGCCGTCTTCCCGGGGGCGGGCCAGAGCAACCTGCCCTTCCAGGTAGAAATGGTCCTGTCCGCCGACCCGTAACCGGCCCTGCAACTGGTTGGCAGCCCCGCTGATCGCCTTATCGGGAGTACCGCGAACAATGGTCTGGGAGGGCAGCACAAAGGACTCCTGCGCCAGGGCAGTATCTATATCGAGGATGGCGGGCAGTTCTTCATACTCGACCTCGGCCAGGCGTGCGGCCTTGCGAGCGCTGATCACAGAGTTCGCTACCACCGCAAAAACGGATTGACCCACGTATTCAACGACCCCGTCGGCAAAAACCGGATCATCCGCCAGTATGGGACCATGATTATTGGCGCCGGGGATATCATCCGCAGTGATGATGGCCACCACACCCGATACTGAGCGGGCTTTGGAAAAATCGATATGCCTGATCCGGGCATGGGCCTTGGCGCTGTAGCCGACTGCGGCATACAAGAGACCGCGAGGCTCAGGCTGATCATCCACATACTCTGCTTCCCCGCTCACATGCAGGTGAGCGCTTTCATGGGGCAGCGCTCTGCCTACGCTGACGATATCTTGTTTATCAGCCATAAATACCCATGAATATCTTACTCCGACCTCAAATATCAGCTCTGACCCCATATATTGGCGGGGTTTGCGCCTGTGGTTTCAAGGTGGAACCTTTTTAACAGGTTTCCGGCTACGCGCCGGCGGTAAGGTCCTGTTGCGCGCATATCGGTCAGTGGTTGATAATCCTCTGCAAGCGCTATTATCGCCGCTTCAACCGTTGCTTCATTCCAGGGCCGGCTGCGTAATGCGTCTTCGCAATGCGTTGCCCGTCGCGGAATTGCCGCCATCCCTCCATAGCAGATGCGTGCATCGGCAACAACGTCCCCCTCAAGGCGCACGTAATAAGCGCCGCAGACCGCGGAAATGTCCTGGTCATAGCGTTTGGCGATCTTGTAGGAACGTAGATGATCCCCGCCGCCGTGCCGCAAAGGGACCTGCACGGCCTGGATAAACTCGGATTGCTGCAAGGCATTTACCATGTAGTCCAGGTAAAATTCATCCAGAGGAAATTCGCGCAGCTGATTACCGCGCCGCAGAACCAGTATGGCGCCCAGGCTGATCAGCGCCGGCATCGTATCGCCGATAGGTGAACCATTGGCTATATTACCGCACAAGGTAGCGGCGTTACGGATGGGAGGCGAGGCAAACCGACGCATAATCTCATGCAGGTCAGGGTAGTGTTTTTCCAGTACCGTAAACGCATCGGTCAGGCTGACCGCAGCGCCGATTTCCAGACACTCTTCAGTCTCATGTATATAATCCAGTTCGCTGACCCGGCCGAGGTAGATAATGACGGGAAACTCACGGTATTCTTTGGTTACCCATAGGCCAACGTCGGTGCCGCCGGCCAGGATTGTGGCATCGGGGTAGCGTACCAGTAAATCCGCCAGTTCGGACAGGCTCGTCGGTGCAAAGTACCTGTCCCATACCGCGCCTGGAGATGGGTCACGCATCCGGATGCGGGACACGCCCGTTTCTGCCGCCCGGGAGTTGTTCCGGGCAGACAACTCCAAAGAAACGGCAGGGTGGATTTGTTCAAGCCTGCGTACCAGTTCCAACTCATCGAGGAGGTCCTGCCCGTAGCCGTACATCCTGCCCGCGGCGCTGATGATAGGCCGATAGCCGGTACACCGGCAAAGGTTGCCGGACAGCGCGTCATCGATCTCCGCGCGCGTCGGCTTGGCGTTATTCTTATACAGGGCAAACAAGGACATGACAAACCCCGGGGTACAGAAACCACACTGGGAACCGTGACAGTCCACCATGGCCTGCTGCACCGGATGTAATCCGTTACTGCTGAGTTTCTTCATACTCTCCACGGT
>JAAXHV010000263.1:0-660 GCA_012270695.1 Gammaproteobacteria bacterium
TTGTCATTGTTCTCTCCTATGCTCACATCCTGAAATATCGGCTCATTCATCCAGGAACTTTTCCGCGTCCAGCGCGGCCATACAACCGAAACCTGCTGAGGTAACGGCCTGCCGATAGACCTGGTCGGAAACGTCTCCGGCCGCGAACACTCCCGGGACGCTGGTAGCGGTCGCGTCGCCGTTCAGACCGCTTTTGATGACGATATAACCATTATTCATCTCCAGTTGGCCGGTAAATATCTCCGTGTTGGGCGTATGACCTATCGCGATGAATACACCTTTCAGTTCCAGGTCGGTTTTTTCCTCGGACTTTACATTACCGATCCGTATCCCGGTGACGCCGCCCGCATCTCCTTTCACTTCTTCCAGCACGTGGTCCCAGAGAATAGTGACGTTGCCCGCCCGTTGTTTCTCAAAAAGCCTGTCCTGCAGCATTTTTTCCGCGCGGAGTTTATCCCGGCGATGCACCATGATCACTTCACTGGCGATGTTGGAAAGGTACAGGGCCTCTTCCACTGCCGTATTCCCGCCACCTATTACCGCGACTTTTTCGCCCCTGTAGAAGAAACCGTCACAGGTGGCGCAGGCACTCACCCCTTTTCCCATGTATGCCTGCTCGGATGGCAGGCCAAGGTAACGCGCGGAAGCGCCGGTGGCGAT
>JAAXHV010000263.1:696-1188 GCA_012270695.1 Gammaproteobacteria bacterium
CGTCGCCGGGCCAGTTGTCCACGTCTGTCGTTGTAGTCAACTGGCCACCCATTTCGATTCCGGTGATCAAGACCGGCCTCAGGTTGGCCCGTGCCGCATAAACGGCCGCGGAATAACCTGCCGGTCCTGAACCGAGTATGATGACTCTTGCGTGGTTAGTCCCGGTCATGATAAATATATTTTATCCACAGATTACACAGATGAACGCAGCTACCTGTACTAATCCGTGTAATCGTTATCTCACCGTTTATGTTGTATCCCGTCTGACCCTGTGGCGCCGGGAGGCGGCTGCATTTCATGGCCCCAGATCTTCGGCGAATTGTAAAATTTCGGTTCCCAGTCAGCGTCATCGATCAAGCGGGCGCCGTGACCGTACTCGACCCACCAGCCGGAGGGGGAATAGATATAAAATGACATCATGTGATCATTGGTATGCCGTCCCAGCGTCAACGCCAACGGCACCTTGTGTTCATTGACGATATCATAGGCGCG
>JAAXHV010000263.1:1308-6336 GCA_012270695.1 Gammaproteobacteria bacterium
ACTGAAGCCGGTCTGTCTGCCGTAGCCAGGACAATGTGACCCATGCCCAGGTCGCCGGTATTGTAACCTTCCATCCCCCGCTTCGGCGTAAACGGTTTAAAATCCTGCACCGGGCCGAAAAAGAGCTCCAGGCGAATATCGTCGGGCCCGTTGATGACAAACAGATCCATCACCGCACGCTGCTCGCGCAACGCCGCGCTGCCGGCTTCCACTGCAATGTTCTTATCGCTCAGTTCTGCGGCCAGGTTATCCAGGTCGCCCTGAAACTCCACCTCCCAGCCGATGTATTTCAATTTGTTGTTTTTCGATTTGTGCAGTGCCAGCCTGTGATGATTATCATCCATGCGGTATTGCCGGATTGACTCCCCGCTGTCTCCGCGCTTCTCCAGTCCGTACACGGTATCCAGCAGGCTGTCCCAGGCATTAAAGTCCGTCACCTCACAACCTATATAACCGAGACCCTTTATTTTTGACATGCCGTCTCTCCTCCCGTCAGGAAACTCTGAATGCTTGGGTAATATATCAGCTTTTCGAAAAGTGTTGTTGAATCCCCTCAACGGCCCTATTGATTGACCGTTCCCGTTCCTGCTCCCCCCATGCCAGGCCCTCCGCATCGAAATAGATGACGTCCCTGATACCGATAAAAGCGAAGATCACGTCCAGGTAAGGACGCAGGTGATCCATATTAGTGCCCTTGGACTTGCCGCTGCTTGCCGTGCAGACATAAACTTTTTTATCTTCGCACAGACCTTCGAGATTGCCGTTGGCCACCCGGTGGAAGGTCTTGCCTGGTCTGACCACATAGTCTATCCAGGCTTTCAGGCTGGCCGGCACGTTGAAGTTGTACATGGGTGTGCCCAGGACCACGGTATCCGCCTGCAGTAATTCACTCGTCAGCGCATCTGACCCAGCCAACGCCCTGACCTGCTCCCCGGTTCTGTCTGGGGGTGGGGTAAAAAACGCTTCCGCTTCCACGCCGGTAACGGCCGCCGGCGCGGCGCGACCCAGGTCGCGCCGGACCAGTTGAAGCGAAGGCTCCACCTTGATGAGTTGATCAACCACAGTCTGAGATAACCTGCGGCTTACCGAATCGGCACTACGAGCACTGCAATCGATGTGCAACACTCGGGTCATGGGGTCAGGTCGCACATTGCACACCTCCCATGATTACGGCAAATGCTGGAATAAAGCAGAAAAAAACCCATCCAAGTAGCAATTAGTTACGAGCGTGCAATGTGCGACCTGACCCCATTTATCTCTTAAAGTGTCCCTTGGTATGTCTCTCCTCCTGAATACCGCGGCAATGCTCACCGGCAAATACGCGCCACATCAGAAGTTCGATATCGAAGCGCGCGGTTTGCTCCTGGTTCCAGCCATCTTCACTGGCGTAGAATTCGTGGATGTATTCCCGGGCCTCGGCATCCTGTACGGTAAAATCATCGACCACAGGGACTTTCCAGCGCACCTGTCCCAGGTCTCCTTCAGCCCATTCCTGTGCTTGTTCTTCATTTTCCACACGTCTCCAGCCACACTGGAAATAGTAATGGGAGTTGGCATCCCGCGGCACATAATATTCATTGTGAACCACTCCCGGGAACGGCCACGGATTGACTTTCAGCCCACAGGGAAGCCACTCACCCACCTCAGTAGTGAACGCGTGCTGGCCGAGGAGCTCAATTTCCCTGGGTGACTGGCCTTTGGCGATGGGCAGGATCACATCCGTAGCTGCTTCTCCATTTCTTCCGGGTATCTTTGCGGTCATGGACATATTGGTCTCGGCCGCCAGTCGGGTAAACCCCTTCGGGCCATTCTCCATCAGTTCATAAATGCTGGTCTCCAGCACGGCTTCTTTCTTCGACACCCAGCCAAAGGTCATGGGTATGCGTGAATTGATGGAAAACTTTGACCAGTTGTGAATGTAATGGTGGCCCGGGTCGTAACCGCCTTCCGAACCCAGACGCCAATTTGCCTTGACCAGGTAGGGGTCTGCCACACAGATTGCCATGTCTTCGTCAAAAAATCCGGGTGGCACGTCGTGCTCCAAAGGTGGCGGATTCATATCGCCGACAAATGTGAAGATCACGCCTTTTTCCTCCCTGACCGGGTAACTTTTTATCCCTTTACGACCGGCCAGTGACGATTCCGGGTCATTCAGCAGACAGCGGATGCGGCCGTCATCCAGGTTAAAGGTGAAAGCATGGTGCCAGCAGGTGATGGTATCGTCCGTATAGCACACAGGCCGCTGCGAGAAACGCGTGCCGCGATGGCTGCAGCGGTCTTCAATCGCATACAGGCGGCCGGCCCGGCGCAGGTAGAGGATATCCTCCCCCAGCAGTTTGATTGCCTTATGTTGACCGTCCTTGATATTGCGGCTGGCCTCCGTCGGATACCAGTGATTACGAAACCCCAGTTCTGCCCTGAGCCACGCCTGCCAGGGTTTTTCAGCCGAGGCGGGGTCTGCCCCTTCAAATTCAAAATCCGGGACATAAGCTGCGGTGCGTTTCATCAGGTCCACCGCGATCTCATTGAACTTGCCCATGCCAATACCTCATTATGCTATGAATATAAAAGTATAACCTCATTCATTGAGTTTAAATAAAAAGTATATTTAAATTCAATATCATTTTACGTTCTGCTGATTTCTTCAGAAAATCGGGAAAAGAAATCATTTGACAACTTCTTTGTTGTCGATGCAACCAGTCTGGAACCTACCTGGGCGAGTTTGCCGCCGACGGAAAACTCCGCCCGATAGCGGAGCAGCGTATCTTCCCCATTCTGCGCCAGTTGAACGTCTGCTCTGCCTTTGCCAAAACCCGCAGCGCCGCCTTTACCTTCACCGACCAGAGTATAGGAATACGGCGCATTGATATTGGTAACAAACAGGGTGGTTTTAAACCGGGTCTTAACCGGCCCGTATTTTGCCGTTATCAGACACTCATACTGGTTTTCCCCTGTCAATTCGATACTTTCACAACCTGTTATACAGAGTTTTAACATCTCTGGATCATTCAGGGCCTGCCATACTATCGCCATATCACAGGGGAGCTTATATTCGTCTTCTATTATCATCTCTCAGTCAACATCAAAATCACAGAAAACAGCAGATCAGGTATTATACTAACCTTAGCATGTATCTTGTTTGTAATTCTCGGGGGAAACTAATGAGTAATATTCCAGGTAAATTAATCGAAACATCAACTATCCAGGCCCATAACGGCGGCCATGGGCATATAAACAAAGGGCAAATTCTAAGAATTGTCGACGTTGAAGGACAGCAGGTTGCAGATTTTGTCGCAGTCAAAACCGGCGACCCCACCGAGTTCCAGGATTGTGTCTACACGAGCTGGCATCACGGCCGGTATAAATGGCAAGAGGGGGATACCATTCGCAGCAACCTTATGAATGACATGTGGACGATAACCAGCGACGAAAGTGCAAATCACTACACCGGTGGCGGTTTTTGTTCCAATGCCGCACGCAGGCTGTACCTGGACTCGGATGAAAACGGCTGCCGCGACACCATCCAGGAAGAATACCGTAAACTCGGGTTCGACCCGAACTATCTCCAGTCAGTTGCCTGTTTCAATATTTTCATGACGGTTATCTATTCCCCGGATGGAGACTGGATCATCGACAGCCCGGTTACCAAGGCAGGTGATTATATTGAGTTACGCGCGGAAATGGACCTCACCTGGATGGTATCGGTGTGTGCCTGGCCGGAGGTGGTAAACGGCGACCGACCCACTCCGCTGTGCTTTGAAACCTACGATCCTTCAAACTGATATGGCTGAAATAAAAACCATAAAGCATTCCGAACTGGAAGCCGACTCTGTCATGCAGTTCTACCTGGAAGATGACACCGCAGTCGCCTTATACAATCTTGAAGGGGAATATTTTGCCACCAGTGACGTGTGTACCCACGGTCAGGCGTTCCTGTCCGATGGTGATATCAGGGAAAATGAGATTGTCTGTCCGTACCATGAAGGCTCATTCGATATCAGGACCGGGGAACCCGTCGACCCCCCTTGTGTCGTGCCGCTGGACAGGTACGAAACCCGACTGGGCGAAGACGGGTATATCTATATAACTATTGAAGAATAACAGCCGGGGACGGATTTGAAATCTGCCCCCTTTTCATCCAGCCAAGCCCGGAAAAATAAATCTGTCCCTTTTTCAGGTGGTCTTGCTCAGGGTGGCCCGTCCGGGCCCTCTGGACCTTTGCGGTTCATCGGCGCAGTGAAAATTCAATTCAATGATGACGCCGTCAGGGTCGTTGACAAAAAGCTGCCAGATACCGAAATCCCGTATATTGTTTTCCTTGTACTTGATACCCGAGAGCTCAAATTTTTCGCGCATCGCATCGAAATCCCGCGCCTTAATCGCCAGGTGGTCGACGGCTCCGCTACCGCGGTAAGTCTCACCGTCCGGGCCCTGGGCCGCGTAGCCCGCCATCAGGTGAAACATGGTCTCCCCCATCTGTAACCAAGCTCCGGGAAAATCAAAATCGGGCCGGTCCACTTTTTCCATGCCGAGCACGTCGACATAGAACTGCTCGCTGGCTGCAAGATCCTGCGTTTTCAATGCTACATGATGCAGATCAGATAACGGCATAATCTTCTCCAGTGTTTCAGGTTATCAGTCTGTCAGCCCGACTTCCTCACGGGTACGGGTACAGGAATCAATAACAGTATAGATCGCTTCCTTTATGGAGACCTCCAAATCGGGCACGCGGATAACGCCCATGCCACCCAGACCCTCAGTAAACTCTGCCGGCATATCGCTTTCGCCCAGCCATGCATAGCCTATACGCACCAGTGGGAAACCGGTCCGGTTGATGGTCGCGGCGTCGGTCTGTCCTGCCATGTGCGGAGCGCCGGGATAGGGTTTGCCGTGCACTTCCCTCCAGGCGCGCAAAGCTGACTGTACCACCCAGTGGTCCGGGTCGGTCGCTGACGCATCGCAAGTGACGACGGTCTCCCATTCCGCCTCCACGTCAGCATGTCTGGCCAGGATGGCTTTCATCACCTG
>JAAXHV010000264.1 GCA_012270695.1 Gammaproteobacteria bacterium
GGTTTTCTCATAGGCGTGGGGCCGGTGCGTAGCGGTAAATCGTTTCTACGTACCTGCACCGGAATCCACTGGCCCAAATACGGCGGGTTCTACCGGGCGATCGATATCGACCCGGGTTCCGAACCTATTGCCCATGTATTTGACGACGATGCCGGCATCGTGCGTTTCGATGGGATGAATGACCGCGGCTTCAATTTCTTCTCACAAGCGCGCGACCCGGAAGACACGCAGTTTATTTCACACCTGAACCGGCAGCTCACGGCCATGATCAGCACTAATGACTCGGAGGAACTGCGCCGCCTGTCCGGCGCCGACCAACTGGCGCTGGACCGGGCCGTGAGGCAGGTATTGAGTCTGCCAGCGCACCTGCAAACCCTGACGACCCTGGTGAAACACTGTCCGCGGCCGGTTCAAAGGAAACTGGCCCGGTTCGTCGGTTCCGGTTCTTACGCCTGGCTGTTCGACGCGCAACAGGACGCCATTGGAGACATGGACAAGAAGGTGGCGATTTACAACCTGGCAGGGATCAATGACGACCTTATCGCAAAGCCACTGGTAATGGCCGAGATTGCCTACCGGGTATTGCGTTTCTATGAAAACCCGGCATTCCGGTCCTACCCCAAGTGGCTCGATGTGGATGAATGCCACCATATCCTGGCCAACCCCGTGCTGACCAAAACCATGTTGCTGGACCGGGTCCGCACCTGGGGCAAATTGCTGGCCGGTATCGGCATGTGGACACAATCGGGCATCGAACTCGGCAACATCGACAACTGGGAAGCGCTGCGCAGCGCTGCCTCAACTTTTATCTTTACTGCCGACCCGGAACTGAACAAAGACGCCTACCAGTCGATCTTCAATCTGAAGGAGGGAGAAATGGAAACCATCAGGGGATTGATCCCGAAGAAGGAATTCTACCTGATCCAACGGGATTTGAACGTCTCGAAAAAGTGCATCCTGTCCGTCGAGCCCGAACAATACGTGTTGTCAACGTCCAAACCTGCGGAACAGGGATTATATTTCGACAATGTCGAACGCTACGGTTTCGATATCGGTATAAGGAAAACCGTGGCAGCGCTAGCCCAGGGAGGAAATGCCGATGAAGCGACATCCTGACATATTACGCCTGCAGAAGCCTGCCTGTAGCAGACCGGATGCAGGCCCCCGGCCCTGTCCCGGGGTTAATACCGAGCCTGCAACATGCAGGGGCAGGTTGCGCTGGCACTACGGGCGGTTTATTCGGATTATTCTGCTGTTGCCCGGCCTCTCTCTCATTACCTGGGTCCATGCTGCAGGGATCCCGACGGTTGACGCCGGCGTAATTGCCCAGCAGATCCGCGCATACCAGCAGCAGTTGCGCGACTTTGAAACCCAACTGCGACAAGTAAGCCTCAACAGCGAACAGTTGACCGCGTTGAACAGGCAGTTCAGCCAGACTCTGAAGGAATACGATGACTACCTGCAGCAGGTCAGGGGCTTGCAGCGCGTGATTTCACGCAAGGACTGGAACGGCCTGTTCCAGACACTTAAACATCAGTACGGCATCAGTCCTTACTCCCGCATAGCAAAGATCAGTGAGGTCGGGAACGCCGGGCGCCGCGCCATCGACTCCGAGGTGGACAAACTCTACAGCATACCGGCTGAAGCCGATCAGGTGCGCCGCCAATTTGCATCAGCGGGTGTTGACCCTGAGCCTTGGGCGGTCCAGGCGCAACGGCACAGGGCGCGTTACCAGGCTTACCGGGACCAGTTGGAGATCGCCAAAGACGGCAACCGGGAACTGCTGGAACGCTACCGGAAGGTCGGTATCACAAAAGACAATTTCGAGCTGGGCGACAAGAGCGACCTGAACGCGTTGCAGACGGCAGTAACGGCTGACTTCCATATTATCGATGAACTGCAGGCGCTGAATAAAATCCAGAACCAGCGCCTGCTGCATACCAACCACGAGTATATATACGCACTGTCAATGGCGGAGGCACAGCGCCAGGCTGAGGCCGAACGCCTGGAAAGAGCAATCAATGAGAAAAGAACGCTACGGTCGTTCCGCTGGCGCGATTTGCAACTGAAAGGAGACTGACGCACCATGTTCAAGCGGTTTACGATGGGCGCATTGTTATCGGTCCCGGCGCCCGGGGCGCTGGCGGCGCCGATCGACCCTGCCGGCTTCCTGGGAGAGTTCTTCAATAAGGCCAGCCGGCTGACGGATGAGCTGATCGGCGTATCCACGGAATTATACCGTTTCTCCGAGCTTGAATGGACCACGTTCACCGTGTTTGCCCTTGTTATTGTCCTGATCAAGTGGACCATAGGCGCGGCAGCGGTGAAAGACGTGATTTTTGTCGTCCTGATGATCCTCATCGCCCAGTCGCTGCTGCAGTCGTACGATTACGTCTTGGCGTTGCTGTGGGAAATCGCCACGGTGCTGTCCGACGACATCAACCTGAACACCTACCGGGCGCTGCGCCTGGACGCATCGGGCATCGAATCAACCGGCGTGTTCCTGCTGGATATGATCAACCACATCATGGAGCGGATTACTTTTGAACCTGCGGCCGGAAAATCCGGGTTCTTTTCCATGTTTACCAACTTCGCCATCAGCGTGCGCGACGCCATCTTCCTTGGCATTTTCTTCATCGTGCTGTTCATCGTCTTCGCGGTGTCCTGGATCATCTCCGTGGTCGGTTTGTGGAGCCTGCTCCTCGGCAAGGTGCTGGGACCGCTCTTTATCCCGTTCCTCATATTCAAACGCGCCAACCCGTATTTTGACAGCTGGCTGAACTTCATGCTGGGCGCCGTGGCTTATTTCATTGTTGCGCAAATCAATATTGCCTTTACCACCCTGATCATTATCGAATTGTTCGATTCGATCATTATCGCGGGAGAAATCCTGGCCCTGACAGCGGACGATTTTCTGCAACTGCTCAGCTACGCCGGATTGCTGCTGGTGGCAATCTTTGCGATGTTCAGGACCGACCGGGTGGTAAGCGACCTGATACAAGGGGGCGTCAGCGCCTCGGGAGCGATCAGCCACACCGCCTCCATGCTGTCCACGAGACTGGTGAGATAAGCGCATGGAAATGGCAGCAAAAACCATAGGGACCGTGCCGGAAGGGCTGGCCGGGCACCTCAATCCCGACAATATCCCGGGTCTGGTGGTTACCAACAACAGGTTGCTGGTCGGCAACCTTGTCCTGTTACTGGCGTTTATCCTTACCCTTGCCTACGCGGTTACCGTGACATATATGGCAAACAACAATGAAAAAATCATCTACGTCAAACTGTCGCCGGACGGCACCTGGTTTATCGATACCCGCTTCGCACACAAGGAAGAAATTGACTTTTTCCCGGCCACGATCGACCACCTGTTGGGCAACTATGTAACCCGCCGTTTCCGCGAAGATCCTGCAACTATAAGAAATGACTACGGTTATGCGCTGGTCTTGATGGACGTAGGATTGGCGCAATTTTTTAAATCGCCGTCAGGTTTTGATGCCGCAGGCAAGGCAGCCAGGATCAGGGCTTGCTCAAGTTGCGATATCAAAGACGTGGAAGTCAGAAATATCTACCACTTCGACATAGATCGTCTGGCCGACGGCCATCCCGATGATACCACTTACAGGACCAACGTTTATATCAATGAATTACTACGGTCGGCGACGGATAACGCGGTGCTGAACAGCAGAAGGGCTATTGTGACACTGCGCTGGCGCCTGTCATCCAAGTCGGCGCTCTCCAGGGAGAAAAACGTACTGATGGCCAACCCGATCGGCCTGAAAATTATTGAGGAGAAAGTACTGGATGATGCGGGTTAACCCTATCGTATTATTTATTCTCATCAGCGTGAACGGCTATGCCGAAGGAGAGCAGTGCCGCCTTATCAACTATGAGAATCACAAGTTCGCCCGCATCAAGTCCAGACTGCACCACGGCACCCACATTGAGTTGCCGGAAATCCTGATAGCCAAACCTGTCAC
Source organism: Gammaproteobacteria bacterium (assembly GCA_012270695.1). Classification (GTDB taxonomy): domain Bacteria; phylum Pseudomonadota; class Gammaproteobacteria; order Eutrophobiales; family Eutrophobiaceae; genus JAAXHV01. Next base: position 3,978 of record JAAXHV010000264.1, read on the forward strand.
GGGAAACCGGGACTTGTGGGACGTGGAGGGCGAAAACAGGCATATCTTCGTCAAACCGAATGACCCAGGGACAAAAGAAGGCAGCAGTACGACCATTACCGCGGTTTCCCAAAGCAATCGGGCCTACCATTTTCTTGTGGAACGTTCGGATGATGATTTTGACCTGTGTGTGGTCATCACCCATGACGGCGAATTTTTACCTGAAGGCGCGTTCTCCGGTTTTGCCCGGCGCAACGGCGAACAAACGGCATTTTACCAGGAACGACTCGACGCGCTGCAGCTCCGCTTAAGCGAGGAAGAGCAAGCCACAGCAGAAAAGATAAGCGCTGCGATAGATGAGTACCGGACTCAATTATTTACCGGCTACAGCTGGAAGGGTGGGCGCCCGCCTTACGGCAAAGANNCTGGTCAGCGATGTCTACGATGACGGCAGATTTACCTACATTCGCGTGCGCCACAACCTGGAGGGCTCTATGTCGCTGTTCGCGGATAACAACGGGAAGGAGCAGTTCATCGATTATAAGTACGATGAAGGCAAGCGCATCTACATTGTGACCGGTATTTACAATCGTATCTATATGAAAGCGGATGCAAAGACACGAATAGTCATCACCCGACGCGGAGCCTCCCGATCACAAAGGGATTTATAAACAGTGACAAAAACAGTTGACAACATCAATCAGGTCGAAGAACAACCGGCGACCTACAACAGGAATTTCCAACTGATGCTGATTGGCGGGTTGGTGTTCGTGGTCGTTGTCATGGTTTATGCATCCCTGTTCCGATCAGGTCCGGGGGACAGGCAGATAGAAGAGCAGGTACAACGGGAAATCCGCAAGCAAACGCTCTCCGACCCTGAACAGGAGTTCAGGGAGCAGATTAAAAACCAGGAACAGCGCCTGCAAAAGCAAAGAGAGCAGGACATATCTGCGCAAAGGGAATATATAAACGAAAAAGCCGACGAACTGCTGCACAACAATGAACAGGTGTTGCAGGGATTGTTGACCAGCGCGAAATCACAACTGGAAGCCTGGAACGAGAACGAGACCGTAAGGGTACGCCAGTCAAGACAAGCTGAATTCAATTTTGAGTTTTTCACTGGTGTGGCGGACACAGATCAGCAGTCTGCGGATATGTATGACGGCGGCTTCCTGCAACAAGAGCAGGCAATGCTGGCAGAGTTGCGGCAACAGGTTGAACCAAAACAAACACTGCCTGTCATAGCAACCGGTTACCTCCCCGCTGCAGGCGCGCAGTCGGACATGATGGCCCAGGAAGACCTTGCGCCTGAAACATCCCGCCATTTTAATCTGGCAGGCTACCCGGAATCAGACCTCACTCATCCACCGGGAGATACATACAAGTTGTTGTCTATAGGTTCGGTCATGCAGGCAAAGCTGGACCAGAAAATCATATCCGATTACGCCGGCCCGTATCGCTGCAGGGTCGAGCAGAACGTTATGGACATCACCCAGAAACACGTATTGATACCAGCCGGTTCCTTGTGTACGGGACAGGTATTGCAGACCGGCTCAGCGCATCCCAACCGCATTATCAACAACAGGATGGCTTTGTCCGTGCGCTGGATAATCAGGCCCGACGGAACCAAGATCAAGTTCATCAGTCAGGCCCTAGACCACGAGGGAATTGGCGCCATAAAAGGAAAAACCAACTATCACTTCCTGGCTCGCTTCAGTGGCGCGGCGGCTTTTGCCTTGTTATCGAGTGAAACCTCGCGAGCAGATTACAGCAGTGGCGGGTCCGGAGCGACTTTTGAGTCAGACGTGGGTCAGGCCGTGCGCGAGGCAGGCGCCGACCTGGTTGCGCCGTATGCCGGACTGGTGCCGACGCAAACTTTGGATTACGGCCGAAAACTGCGGCTGTTCGTCTCCGAGGACATGTACATCAGGCCCTGGAGAGACGTGTACCAGCGTCTTTTGAGCCAACGGTGACAAGAGGAACAAAATGAAGCTGCCACGCACACCCGTGCCCTGCTCCCTGGCCCCGTTCGCCTGTCTGCTGCCGGCATTGCTCAGTGGATG
>JAAXHV010000265.1 GCA_012270695.1 Gammaproteobacteria bacterium
GCGCTTTGTATGTTTCCTTCCAGGCCATTGACATACCCGTATTGGAAATCAGCCATGATCCGGCAAAACTCAACGAGGCCCTGACAGAAAAAGCAATACATTCCGTACGGCAAGACGGCGCTGACGCATTAATCCTCGGCTGTACCGGTTTTCTGGGCTGTGCCGTCGCCATGCGCAGAGGTTTGTTGGATGCCGGACTGGACGTGCCTGTCATTGATCCTATTCCCTTGACGGTACATATAGCCGATACCCTGGTTAAAACCGGTCTCAGTCACAGTAGAAGAACCTGGCAGCCGCCGGAAATCAAGGGACTGGCGGGCTACGACATACCAGGTTTCTTCAAACCACGGTAAAAATATCTCACCCAGTCGCATGGGGTGTGCGCCATGGAGGTCGCACAGCAAAAATCCTGCGTGCTCATTGCGCCCCTCCCTGGGCGTAACCCAGTGCACAACCCAGTGTGATAGCGATAATAGTGAATATGGTCTACACTTAAATCTCAACGCTGTTGGAACTGAGTGGAGTTATCGTTAACTCGGTAGTTTCGCGTACTCAGAACAAATCGTCATGGGGAGGGGGGACCTATGTATGCGAATGATGATATTCCGGGTAAATTCATATCCGGATCAACCTGCTTAGTCGTTGCTATTTCCGTATTATTGTCGATGCTTTTTCCACAACCGGTTTCAGGGCAAACGTCTGAAACCACCGCCTCATCCGTTTTGGAGGAAATCGTCGTTACAGCACGGAAACGTGAAGAAAACCTGCAGGACACTCCGGTCGCTATTTCAGCATTTTCAGGAGAAGCACTTGAATTCCGGGGTGTGACAAAGATTGATCGGCTCGCGGATTTTACGCCAAATCTTGTATTACGGGCTTCACCGACCAATGCAGGCGTCACGAATGCTTCTGCATACATACGCGGTGTCGGACACAATGACTTCTCCCCCGGCGTTGACCCGGGTGTGGGAGTCTATGTCGATGGCGTTTATCTGGGCCGTTCGGTGGGTGCGCTTCTCGATACTGTTGATATTGACCGTATCGAAGTTTTGAGAGGACCGCAGGGTACGCTGTTTGGAAGAAATACAATCGGTGGCGCGATCAATATTCATACAAAACGTCCCGATGATGAACTGGGTGGTTCTGTCGATATTCGTTTTGGTACGGATTCACGCTTGAATGTTCGGGGGTCGTTGAATGTGCCTGTCTCGGATGAGTTATTTACCCGCTTTTCAATCGCCTCACTGCGCCAGGATGGTTATGTGCATCGTATCAATGACGGCAACAAGGACCTCGGTGATGACGACACCATCGTGGCCCGGTTTTCAGCGAGATGGACGCCCTCCGATGCCCTGGAAATCAATTTTTCAGGTGATTATACGCGGGACAGGGAAAATGGACCGGCCCAGGTACTTACCGGTGTTGACCCACTCGCCACTATGGTGTTGAGCCATAATGTCTTTTTTGACGGCACCGGTACTTTCAACCCGTTTACATGTTTTGGCGAGGCCAATGCGAGGAACCCGAACTGTTACAACGAACAGTGGATTTCCACTGACCGCGATTCTGATTACGGGGAAGGACCGAATTATGCGAACCTTGATATGTGGAGTGGCGCGATAACCATTGACTGGGATCTACATGAGAATCTTCATGTGCGTTCGATATCCTCGTTTCGCAGGTCAGACGGTGAATTCAGCATCGATCGCGACAGTTCTCCGCTGCTTATAACGAACGTGCTCGACCTGTTCGAGCAGGAACAATATACCCAGGAATTGCAGCTACTGGGTAATGCGCTCGACAACAGGGTGGAATGGATTCTGGGTTTTTACTATTTCCATGAAGAAGGTGAAGATATCAATCCGGTTGAATTCTCAGCAGTCGATTTGATATCGGGCATGGAATTCGAGAGTGAATCCTGGGCGGTATTCGGGCATGGCACGTATAACCTGACCGATGAGCTCAGCGTGACGGTCGGCTTCAGGTATACTGAAGATGATAAGGAATACAGTCCGAACCAGACCTTCACCAGGTTGCCCCTGAGTCCGTTCGGTATTTTCTTTCCCTGTCTTGAACCCGTGCTGCATAACTGTGAGATCGGCGACCTTATTTTACCCTTGGAAACAACCAAGGTAAGCGCCAATGAGTTTGTCCCGATGGCAAATATTTCATATCGCTGGAATGACAGCCTGCTCACTTATTTCACGTATTCCGAAGGGTTTAAAAGCGGCGGGGCAACTCAACGTATTTTTCCGCCTGAGCCCAGCCTGCCGACATTCAACCCCGAATTCGTGGAATCTTATGAAGTCGGGTTCAAATTCAATGGCTGGAACGACAGGCTCCGCCTGAATGTCGCGGCTTTTTATACGGATTATACGGACCTGCAGCTGCTTGTTTCCGGACCTCCGCGTATCGGTGCTTTCATAGAGACTGCCGGTGAGGCTGAAATCAAGGGTGTTGAAATGGAGCTTTCCGCCAGTCCTGCTGAAGGCTGGCTGATCGCCGCCAGCGCGGGCTATATCGATCCCGAATTTACCGAACTGGCGGTGAACCCGGATGGCACTCCCCGCGTCCCGAATGTTACCCTCGACAGCCGCTTCGAGCATATCTCGGAGTGGACAGGAAATGCCCAGATGCAAAAAGATATCTTCCTCGGCGAGTGGGGCACCCTGACACCAAGGGTGGAATGGATTTATCGTTCCGATTATTTCACCAACGATAACAACTTCAACGTGCCTGAGCTATTTCAGGATGATTACCATCTTGTCAACATCAGTGCCCGCTGGGATTTCAGGAATACGGGCGTTTCCGTCACAGGGGGAGTGGATAATGTCGGCGATAAAAATTACCGGGTAACCGGCAGTTACCAGGCAGGCTTCGGACAGTATCTTGAGATATTTGACCGGGGCCGCCAGTGGTATGTGAATTTGAACTACAGCTTCTAGCTGATTTATGAATGAATCTGATTGACGAACATTGCTATACGGCGAGCATTCTTGTCAAGGCGACACCCCCGGAGGTAATGACTTTCCTGCGGGATGAACCTGCAACAGGAGATTGGGCGTTTGGAGCATGGGGTCCGATCACCCGGTTAGAGAACAATGTCTACAAAGGCCGCAGCCTTTACGATGGTGGTGAAACCATATTCAGAATTCGCGTGCTGGAACAGGTGAATCAGGTGGATTATGAAGTGGGGTACCTTGGTGGGGAACTGCAACCGTGGATAGTGATCCGGGTAACGCCAGGACCGGTGACGGGAAGAAATGCCGATATGTCATTGCTGACTATAATGGCCTGGCGTAATGTGGAATGGGCTGATGATGACTGGCGCCTGCTTTGCGCTACACATCAAACGGAAGTGTACAGAATTCGTTATTTAATCGAGAAGCGCTGACAGTCGACATATAAAAACAGGGAATACAGGCATGACGAAATTCGGCATTTTTTTACCTAATGCCAATAACGGCTATATCGTTTCCGAAGCGGCACCGCAATACCTGCCCACTTATGAATTGCAAAAATCCATAACACTGGAAGCGGAAAAGCTGGATTACGATTTTGCATTATCCATGGTCAAATACCGGGGATTTGGCGGCAGCACGGAATTCTGGGACTACTACAGCGAGACTTTCACCCTGATGGCTGCATTGGCGGAGACTACCGATAAGATCATGTTAATTGCAACAGCCGGTATATTAAGTGTTCATCCACAGTTCGCCGCCAGAATGATAGCAATGATTGATGACGTGAGCCGCGGCCGGATAGGCTTGAATATCGTTACCGGGGGGTGGAAGCCGGAATACACCCAATTCGGCGCCTGGCCTGGTGACGCTTATTATACTGAGCGCTACGAGCACGCGGCACACTATGTTCATATCCTCAGGGAATTATGGGAACGGGGTAATTGCTCTTATGAAAGCCCCCTGTGGTCTCTGGATGACTGCCAGGCGCCCATGAAACCCAAAAATTCCATCCCGTTGGTCAATGCCGGCTCATCACCAGCCGGCAGAGACTTTACCGCGCGTTATTGTGATTTCAGCTTTGTCTTCGCTGGCCCTGACCGGTTACAACAACATGTGGAATCCCTGTCGGATTTGGCCGCTTCACATCATCGAAAGGTGGAGACTCTGGCCTTGTTCCACATCATTCCCGGGAAAACGGACAAACACGCCAGGGACAGGGTTGATGAAATTGTCCGCAGGTCGGATAAGCAGGCAATTGACCGCATGGTTGAAATCCAGATGCAGAATAAAGCCAGTCAGGGCTCGGCAAAGTATTTCAGGGAGGGAGTCAACAATCCCGCCGAGGATGGCAATACCATCTTCATGGGGTTCCCCGTTATCTACGGCTCAAATGACACCATCGCGCAAAAAATCGATGAAATCACAGAGTCAAGCGGCGCGGAAGGTTTCATGTTTTGTTTCGAGGATTATATTGAAGGGATGCGTAATTTCACCGACTACATCCGTCCGAAAATAACCGTGAATTAGCGTTACCAGGGATATTGTTCATGAAAGTATTGTGTTATGGCGCAACGGGTGTCCAGGGAGCGCCGGTGCCTGTCCAGTTATTGCGTCGAAACCATGATGTACGAGTCATATTAAGGGGTCGGAACAGGGTCAACGAGTTTCGCAATCAGGGCTTTGATGTAGTCACCGGTGACCTGCTTGATTCCGACAGCCTGAAAGCGGCATCGACCGGCATGGATGCAATATTTTTAATGTTGCCGCTTGTCTATGATGAAGAGTTAATCATGCCTTATTTTCAAAATGTACTGTATGCGGCACAAAAGGCGAACATCAAATTACTGGTTTTTAATACAAGCACACGGGTGCCGGCAATGCCTACGGATGTCTGGGCGTTTGAACTTAAGCGGAAAATGGAAGCGCGGCTGTTACAGGGTGACCTGCCTTTTATCGTCGTTCGCCCGACTTTCTATATGGAAAATCTGTTGGGTCCCTGGACGATGATACCTCTGTCACAGCAGCAAGTCGTCACCTACGTTCATGCAGCAGACAGGAAAGTTTCATGGATCTGTGCCTGGGATATGGCGAGTTTCTGCGTTTCCGCATTGGAACACCCCGAGCTGGCTGGTTCCTTTATCGATGCGGGAGGGCCGGAGCAGTTGGATGGAAATGAAATAGCCGGGCGAATTTCTGAACTCACGGCAATGGACTTGCAATATGAGCAGGCTGATATTGACAATTTTGCGGAATACCTGGAGAAATTTGCCGGTACGCGCGCCGCCCGTGAAATAAGAGCGCTGAATCAATGGTGGCTGGATAATAAGGACTATGAGCCCGGGTTTGTATCCGACATGGATAAGGTGCTCGAGCTGTTGCCTGTCGACAAACTCACCACTTTTTCCGAATGGGCTTCGAATCATGCATGGAAGTAATAACTTTAATGTAGAAGGTGAATTATGAGCGAAAAAAACAATTATGAAATACCGATGACCGCGCGCCGGGTTGATGAAATATTCCAGGAGGCGATGAACGAGTGTGATCTGGACAAGGCGATGTCCCTGTACGCGGACAATGCCGTTTTCGTGCAGGCGCCCGGCAAGCCGGTGGTAACCGGCCTGGACAACATTCGCAAGGTAATCGAGGAATTCCAGGGGATCAAACCGAAACTGAAGGTGGAGATGTTACAGTTCATCGAGGTGGATGATGTGGCGTTCTTTACCTTGAAATGGGAAATCAAGGGTACATCGCAGGAGGGTGAGGAAATCAACGTATCATCGTATGACGGCAACGTGGTCAAACGGCAGCCGGATGGGAGCTGGAAAACGCTAATCGATAACCCGTTTCACGCGCACCACATCGGCCTTCTGGATTGAGAAGACTTGTCAGTCCCGGAATTGGGCATTCAGGTAGGTTTCAAGAAACCGTTTGATGCCTTCCCCATAGGCGCTCTTACTTTAAGTCTAGCCCATATACGGCATGACCTTCCCGGCCAGGGTGTTGATTACCGCATCTGGGTGTTTTGTGGCGATGGGCAGGACAAAATTTTCAATGCCAAGGTCTGCCAACTCCCGTAGCCTGGGTATGACCTCATCCGGCGTGCCTGTTATCGCTACTGCATCCAGTGCCGATATGGGGTCAGGTCGCACATCGCACACATAGCGTCATTCCCCGCGCATGTGGGGACCCAGTAGATTACGCGTCCCGAAGGAACTCATTATTCCCGCGCTGGGTGGTTGTTGTTATAATCCATCCTCATGGAACATCATTTCTGGCATGAGAAGTGGGAAGCGAATGATCTCGCCTTCCACCGGATGGATTACAATCCCGTCTTGGATATTCCGGCAGGGAGCTCCGAAACCGAGGTAAAAGGCCACATCTGTCCCCAGTTCGCCTACCGCCTGCGAGTCAGGTGAACGCCCCATGACAACACCGCAACCTGAGCAAGCCCGCACCGTTCGCACCATGTGCCCCATGAACTGCCATCCCACGTTTTGCGGGATGCAGGTCACCGTTGCCGGGGAGCGGCTGGTGGAAATCAGGGGCGACAAGGAGAACCCGGACAGCCGCGGGTTCCTGTGCGTACGCGGGCAGGCCGCCGGCGAGATCATCGGCAACCCCCGGCGTATCCTGTATCCCATGGTGCGCAGGACGCGGGGCAGCGATAACTGGGACGTGGTGAGCTGGGACCAGGCACTGGACCGCATCGCCGAGGGTTTCCGCGCTGCGGGCCGGGAAGCCGTCGGTCTGTGGGGCGGGCACGGCATGCTGGCCAACGATTACGGCACCTTCGCCCATACGGAACTGCTGCTCAGGTTCGGCAACATGTACGGCTGCCAGTGGTGGGACGGCAGCATGATTTGTTGGGGGCTGGGCGGCTTCGGCCTGGGACTGACCGGCCTGTTGGAGGCGAACACCAAGGAGGACATGGGCAGGCATTCCGACCTGATCATCTTCTGGGGCGCCAACATCACCAGCCAGCCCAATACCGGGCGCCACATCGCCGCGGCGCCAGGCTGGTGGCTATCGACGTGCGCGTGAGCGAGTCCTGCCGGCAGGCTGACGAGTATTTACTGGTGAAACCCGGCACGGACGCGGCGCTGGCCCTGGCCATGATGCACGTTATCATTGGCGACGATCTGCACGACCAGGAATTCATCAATGAACACACTACGGGATTTGCCGAACTGAGCGAGCATGTGCGGGACTTCACGCCCGCCTGGGCCGAGGCGACCACCGGCGTGGACGCGGCGCGCATCGTCGAGCTTGCCTGCGCTTATGCCGGCACTGAGCGGGCCATGATCGTGCTGGGGGGCAGTTCCCTGTACAAGGATCAAAACGGCTGGCAGGCCGCACGGGCGGTGTCCTGCCTGCCCGCGCTCACCGGCAAGTCCGGCAAGCCCGGCTGCGGCCTGGGGCCGCGCCACGCGGCTTTTTCCCATGGTTTCGGCACCAACCACATCATCAATTTCGAAGAGCGGCCGCCGGGCGACTACGTCCCCAACCAGATGCCGGCCATCCTGGAGGCCATAGAGCAGGGCCGCCTGCGCGCCTTCGTGCTGCTGGGCGCCAACATGCTGTCGTCCTACGCCGATGCCGCGCGGATGGAGTCCGGTCTCAAGAAGATGGACCTCATCGTCAGCCACGACCTGTTCATGAACGACATGATGCGGAAGCACGCGGACGTGGTGCTCCCCGCCACGTCATGGCTGGAAGACATCGGCGTGAAGGGTACCCATACGCATTTGTACCTCATGGAGCAGGCACTGCCGCCACCCGGTGAGGCCCGTGCTATGACCGCCCTGCTCAGGGACCTGGCAGAACGCCTGGAAATCAAGGATTTCTACCCGTGGGAGAGCGAACACGGCCATATCGACGCGGTGCTGGACCATCCGTCCACCGGTCATGCCACGGTGGAGTCGTTGCGAGCCCGCGGCGGCATCGGCGAGCTGAACATCTCCCACGTGGCGTACCCGGACCACCGCTATGCGACTCCCTCAGGCAAGGTGGAATTCTATTCGGAACGCGCCGCGCAGCACGGCCTGCCGCCCCTGCCGGAGTACCGGCCCCGTCCCGGCTCGGATTACCCGCTGGAACTGCGCAACGGCCGCATGCTGACCCATTTCCACGCCTTCTACGACCATGGCCGGGCGCTGCCGTCCCTAGACAAATTGGAGGACGGACCGTCCCTGTGGATATCTCCCGCGGATGCTTCAGAACGCGGCCTCACCGACGGCATGCCCGTCCGCTTGCACAACGAGCGCGGGGAGTGTGCCGCGCTGGCCCGGGTGACCGATGACGTGCCGCCGGGGACGGTGTGGATGCACGACGGTTGGCCCGGCGCCAACAGTCTCACTTCCGGCGCCCGCTGCGTGCCCGACAGCGCCGTGAACCTGTTCCCGTTCAGCACGGGGCAGGCCGCCTACGACGCCCGCGTGGAAGTGTCCGCGGGCTGATTGAAAAATTGGGGTCGAAAGATTGCGCGTTATTCGCGCCAGTAGTTGTTCGCCGCGGCGATGGTGGCGAACTCGATGGCGATGACTTCTGCGGCTTCGATCAGGGTTTCGCCATCCCTGGAATATTGCGCGCGCACTTCCTTCTTGACGGCGGAGTCGGACTGCATCTCGCCGATCGACTTCCTGGCCAGCTTGATGGCGAGTTGCCGGCCCTCATAGGGCGTGGCCGTGATCAGGCTGCCGACGTAGTCTTCGCCGGCAACTGCGTATCCGGGAAGCAAAACGGCCAGCAGTAATAAAACCGGTAGTTTGTTCAACATTTTTCTTTCTCCACTTGCTTGATAAAAAAGAAAAATTATAGCATTCCTACCCCACATACGGCATGACTTTTTCAGCCAGGGTGTTGATGACCGCATCGGGGTGTTTTGTGGC
>JAAXHV010000266.1:0-1524 GCA_012270695.1 Gammaproteobacteria bacterium
GACTCCATCAGTGAGCGTAACATCGATGACGGTTGGGGGTTCAGCCGCCGGGCAACCTGGTTGCCGGACAACCGGTCTGGCACCCACCCGGTTCACGCCGGCGCTTCGTTCGGATACAAACATTACCCCAATGAAACGGTAAATCGCTTCCGCGTACGCCCGGCCGTATCCGAAGGTGACCGGATCGTGGATTCCGACGGGGCGATTGCCGCGAATAATTTCTGGGGCATGAACCTGGAAGCGGCGAGTATCTGGGGTCCCTTTGCGGCCAGTGCAGAATACTATTACGGTGATTTTGACGGAACGGGAGACGTCGGGGATACCGACATGGAAGGGTTTTACGTCCAGGGCAGTTATTTTCTCACCGGGGAGAACCGCCGCTATAAAAAGGGCGCGTTCAGCAGCGTCAAGGTTAAGGACCCGTTGGGTGGCGGTGGCTGGGGCGCCTGGGAAGTGGGCATGCGCTACAGTTCCACGGATCTCGGCGCCGGCATCGGCGCGGATTCCGGCGATGTGCTTACTGCCGCACTGAACTGGTATGTCAACAATAACATGATGTTCAAACTGAATTACGTCAAAACGTTCTGTGACAATGGCGGCGCTGACACCTGTGACTGGGGAAGCGGCGATGGCGACCCGGAGTACCTGTCATTCCGCACCCAGGTATTTTTCTAGCCGCAAACTAACCGCACAAGGGTAGTTTTGCCAACTTGCCGGGCGCCGCGAATAATCAGCGGCTTCCTGGTCTTGCGGTTTATCCATTCTTTAATATAGTCCGACTGTCTGCGCTTCATATCAGTTCCGGCATGGCGTTGAAAAATCGATCATGTAAAAAGTAAGGGATAAAAACAAGCGCATCATGTAAAAAGTAGGGGATAATATAATCCCAAGCTCGATGGAAGCAGGGGTAAAAACGAAGATTACGGCAAGCTTTCCGGTTGCTTCAGGTAACTCTCCAATAAGGACTGCCCGGAAGGGGTGGATTGCGCCAGCCATTTGATATAGAGATCGGTGGCGTCGCGTTCGTCGAGCTGCCAGTTAACGGAAGAGTTTCTCAGGGTTGAGACCAGGGTGTAAAGACTGATGCCGGCGCTGACCGACAGGTTGTAACTCCGGGTGAAACCGTGGATCGGGATTCTCACGGCTTCGTCGGCCAGTGCCTGCAGGGTGGCGGACAGGCCCGGTTCTTCCGAGCCGAAGCAGAGCGCCAGTTTGTCGCTGATATCCAGTTGTTCCACGGACTTGCCTTCAGGCGCCGGGTCCATGGCGATGATGCGGTAGCCGCGTTGTTTCAGTTTTTCGATACAGGCGCGGGTGTTGTCCTGCTCCGGCCGGTTATGTTTTACCAGGTCTACCCATTTTGAGGCCCCTTGCACCACAGCGGGGTTGAGCCGGTATTCATGGCGGTTCTCGATGACGTGGAGTTCCTGTATGCCGAGGCACTCACAGGTACGCACGACTGCGCTGGCGTTTTGTGACTGGTAGATGTCTTCCAGGACGACAGTGATATGGCGGGTTCTCTGC
>JAAXHV010000266.1:1626-2135 GCA_012270695.1 Gammaproteobacteria bacterium
CCGTGACAAGAACCGGCGTCAACGGCGGACTGCTTGCATAGAGAAACAGATACCGTGCGCTCATTGCGTGAATCCTTGGGCGCAACCCTGCGGGAGGCCTGCGGCCATGCAAATCGTCTATCCTGACGAATTGTCAGTGCATCATTTAGCCCGGGTCAGCGCAGACGCCGGTGATTGTCCTCTTCCCAGAATTCACCTTCCACAGTAATGTTTTTTTCCCGTATGCGGACATGAAAGGCCTGGTGGAGCATCTTCAGGGCCAGCAATGAACGCAGGGAAGGAACCAGGCACAGGAAGCCGATGACGTCAGTGAAGAAGCCCGGGGTAAGCAGCAGGACAGCGGCGATAAGCAGGATCAACCCCTCCAGTAAATTATCGGCCGGTATTTCTCCCTGGCGCAGCTTCTCCCTGGCGCGCATCAATGTCAGTATGCCCTGGATGCGCAGCAGTATTACCCCCAGGGCAGCGGTCAGAATGCACAGTAATATCGTGGACAGTGCGCCGATGTG
>JAAXHV010000267.1:0-5542 GCA_012270695.1 Gammaproteobacteria bacterium
GGAATTGATTACGGTAGATTTGCAAAGTGGCGCACAAATGAACGCTGAATTCGTTGCACTGAATCCGAACCACAAGATTCCCACCCTGGTGGATGGTGACTTTGTATTATGGGAATCCAATGCCATCATGATATATCTGAGCCACAAAAAGCCGGGAAACAACCTGATTCCCGAAGACTTGCAGGAACGAGCCCTGGCAGTGCAATGGATGTCGTGGAATACCGCCCACTGGGGACCCACCTGTGGCATCTTCACCTTTGAAAACCTGGTGAAGAAACTCTTGAACATCGGTGAGCCGGACGCCGCGCAACTGGCTCAGGGAGAGCAGGAATTTGCCCGCTTTGGCACGGTATTGAACGATCATCTGAAAGGTCGTGATACGCTGGTGGGCAGCTCGGTAACTCTTGCGGACCATGCTGTGGCGTCATGGCTGGTACACGCGGAAGGCGCCGGAATACCGCTGGATGGTTATGCGGAAATTACCCGCTGGTCGAGAGGAATTCTGGGTTCCGCTGCCTGGCAAGAGGCCCTGGCAACCATTCCCGGAAGCTGACGGGCTGTAAGTGACAAACGCTGGCCCGGTTGACAGCAAACATGTTTCCGCTAGCAATTAGCGACCTGGTAAGAAATCCGGGCCAGGTATTTTCAGTTCGGCAGGTGGTCGAATGCCTGGCGTTCGTTCAAAATTTGCCGGAACTCTTCTTCAAAAAAGAATTGATTTTGTCCGAATGCAGGTTTGAGATCGTCCAACCAGGTCGCGTTCTCATCAAACCTGGCAAAGAAAGGCTGTTGCGTCCAGTTTTCATTACGGGCTTGCAGGAAGCGCAGTAAAAATACCTTCTCATTATTTATTTCGGTCACGCCCTGTACCTGTACTTTGCCCGGAGCAGCGCTCATCGAAGGACCCCGCACCGTCCGGGCAAGGCCTGATACGGACTGGTATGCCTGCTGATATACCTGCAGCGCCCGTGTCAACGGCACTTCAAAATAACGCCGCGCGCCGGTATCCCGCTCCACAAACATGTAATAGGGGATTAAACCCAAGCGCACTTGCTCACGCCACATTCTCGACCAGACGGTTGCATCGTTATTGATATTGGCCAGCAACGGCCCCTGACAACGAATTTCCGCGCCGGTGGCGCGGATTCGCTGGATGGCGCGCCTGGTCATCTTTGCTTCCAGTTCTCTCCAATGGTTGAAGTGGGCCATGAATGCCACGTGCTTGCCCGCCTTTACCAGTCTCTCCAGCAAGCGCAGGAGGTCATCAGCGTCATCATCAGTCACAAACCGATGCGGCCAATAGGTCAGGGCCTTACTGCCTATGCGCAAGGTCTGCACGTGTCGAACGGAACGGTCAAGCAAGGGTTCCAGGTAATATTTCAGGTGATGGGTTTTCATCACCATAGGGTCGCCCCCGGTGAGCAACAGGTCGGAAACTTCCTTATGCCGTTTTAAATAAGCATAGAGACCGTCCACTTCGCCGGAAGAAAAGCGTAATGATTTATCGCCGACGAATTGCGCCCAGCGAAAACAGAAGGTGCAGTAGGAATGGCAAACCTGACCCTGAGATGGAAAAAACAGAACGGTCTCATGGTATTTGTGCTGCATCCCGGACAACTGCTCATTATCCAGGGAAGGCACGTTCAGTTCCATTTGTCCGGCCGGATGAGGGTTCAGTTGTTGGCGAAGCTGTGTTGCCAGCGCATGGATGGCTTTATTATCCGCGCCTGACCTTACCAACTCCGCCATCCTGTTAAACGATTCCGGCGCCAGCATATCCCGCTGTGGAAAAGTGAGGATGAACATCGGATCTGTCTCGGCATTGTCCCAGTCAATAAGCTGGTCAAGCACGTACTGGTTGACCCGGAAAGGCAATATCTTGGCAACTACCCGGATTTCATCGCGCAGCTGGCTTGGAAGGATATCCAGCTGACTTATCTTGTCCAGGTGTTTTTCGGTATAAACCTTGAATTTTGAGCTCGGGACGAGTTCGGGCCTTCTTGCAATAGCAGCATAGTTCAATGCAACTCTCCATATATTTTTCAGGGCCGGTTTATTATTCTATGGCCCAGCGGGTTATTAATTATTTTGTTATACTCTAAGTATAACAGAGTTTTTCGGCCAAGAAATAAGAAAATCTTAACATGTACATCTAAAATGCCGAATATGTACAAATTGAACATGCCTGGCATGAACGACGCCTTGCCGGGCCGCACGACTGCGCTCCCTGTAACCGATAGACATTTCGTCAACGGCCGCCCCCTGAAACCGCCCTTTCCGGATGGGATGATGCAGGCTGTTTTCGGCTTGGGTTGCTTCTGGGGAGCGGAACGAAAATACTGGCTGCTCGACGGAGTCTACACTACCGCGGTAGGTTATGCCGCGGGATATACACCCAATCCCACCTATCGCGAAGTATGCAGCGGAATGACCGGCCATAACGAAGTGACGCTGGTGGTTTATGAGTCAGATACAATCTCCTACCAGGAATTATTGCAGGTGTTCTGGGAGGCACACAACCCGACACAAGGGATGCGCCAGGGCAATGACGTTGGCACACAATATCGTTCAGGTATTTATACCTTTAATGATGAGCAGAAAAGCCTGGCGATGGAATCAAGGGATGAATACCAGTGGAGCCTGACGCAAAGAGGCTATGGCGGCATTACTACCGAGATACGGGATGCCCCGACGTTTTATTACGCAGAAGACTATCACCAGCAATACCTGGCAAAAAATCCGGGTGGTTACTGCGGGCTGGGAGGAACCGGGGTAAGCTTCGCATTAACCAGCCTGGCTGGAAGCAACGGGTAATGTGAATTACTGGCCGGGGACGCCGGCAGCATATTTGCTGATCCACTCTTCTGCCGCTCCATCGCGGTTGAGAACAAAAGGACCGTCGCGATATTTCTTTTCCTTGATGTAAGCTTCAATATAACAAGACTGTTCCACTATGCGCGCGCGGCAGGCATCTTCATGACGTCCCAACCATAAGCCTATCTCATAATAATTACCGTGGTCCCGGACCATGACCACCTTGCCGCAAAATGTTTCCGGTTTGTCCTGCACTGTGATTGTGGCTTCGATAGTTGTTCCGGGTTTCAGGTACTCGTCTGCTTGAAATAACAAGCCGATGCTGTTTTGGCTGTCCTGACCCTGTCCGCCTTTGGTAGCGGAGTCGGAGTAAAGACACTTGTACTGCAACGGAAAACCATGCCGGTGCTGAATAAAGCCTGTTTGCGCATCCGTGATGGGGACATTGCCGATATCCCTGTGGTTTGCCAGGCGTTGGCCGCCGGAGCGTTTCCTCGTTATGCTGTTCACCTTTCGTAATAGCATCGGTTCTCACCCTGGTTGAATTCGGTGGTTATATTTTATATCCTATAGAGGAAGGAAAATCAAGCACTTTTTTCTCAAAAACATAAAGTTATGCGATCTATATGATATTTAACCTGAATAAAGAGCCCCAGCCCGGACTTCTCACCAAGCGATGCGATGATTGCGCAGGATTTTTTACGCCAGCGGGTGCCTGCGACCGAAAGCATAGCCATAGCTACGGTTGAGGGAGCACGTGCCCGCTGGCGTAAAAAAGACAAGCAAGGGCGCATCAAGCGTAGTCTGTCATGGTGACATAGTGAGAATATGATCATAACTTATTGACAACAAAAATGTTTCTGATAGCAACAAGCGGCTTGGTGAGAAATCCGGGCTATAGGGCAGATTATGCTGCGCCATGAATAAAAATATTGTTTTTATCAGCCTTGTTTTGATTGCCGGCGCCGCGGGTTACTTGTTTCTCAGTCCAGATAGACCGGCAATGCGAGAGCAGGGACAGCCGAACATAATTCCGCCGCAGGAAACTGAGCCGGTCGTCAAACAGGTGCGGGAACATGATGTATCGGAAGACCAAAAACGCAGGGCGGCGATGCGCAGCGAATATGCTGAACTGGAAAAAGCCCGTGATCGCGTACGGCGGCAACTTGGAAAACTCAAATCCCGTTTATGGAAACTTCAATTACCCCCTGACCGGGCCCGGGCCATCACGGAACAGATGCAGAAGGGCTATGCGATCCTGAAAAATCCACCCATGCTCGGCGCGTTTTTCGGTGTGGACGATATATCCAGGGAACTCGAAAAAGTGAAAAGGATAAGTGAGCGGCTGCAAACGCTGGAGACTGCCATACAGGAGGATCTTGCTGCCCGGGAGGAGCGCTGATTTATCGACCCTGACTTCTTACCACAGAACACACGGAGATCACAGAGGTTTTAACCCGCATATCTACCAGTCCGTCGGGCCGGCTCAGCGGAGCGGGACAGGGCAGGTATCTCCACCATCAGCATGGCGCTGGCTTCATCGTAATGTTTCACATCGACCTTTATAACGCGGTTGACACAGGGGGAGCCAGCCGGAGCCGGGATGGCTGTGCGCAGGTAGTTCGGAGAATAACCGAAATGCACCGGTTGCCCGTTTATTATGCCGGTGTCGCTTTCAACCAGCACAGGGAAAGATTGCCCCAGGTGCCGGCGCATAAACTCGTGTTTCATTTGCTGAGTCAGTAAATGCAGTTGCCGGCAGCGATGTTTTTTTACCTGTGCAGGAATTCGTCCCGGCAGTGTCGCAGCCCTGGTACCGGATCGCGGCGAATAGGGAAAAACATGGATATGGGGAAACCCGATTTCCCGGCAGAAATCCAGTGTCCGCTGCCACTCGGTCCCGGTTTCACCCGGAAATCCGGCGATGATATCCGTTGTCAGGTTTATGCCGGGAACACTATCCCGCGCGGTTTGTGCCAGTTGCTTGAATTCATCGGTCTTGCAGCGCCGGCCCATGCGCCGGAGTACGCTGTCACTGCCGCTTTGCAGGGGCAGATGCAAGTGCGGCATAAACCTGGGGTTTTCGAAAAGCGTAAAGAAATCATCATCGATATTCCAGGGTTCCAGCGAACCCAGACGCAGCCTGGGGACATCGGTTTCTGCCAGTACCGTTTTGATCAAGGACGGCAAATCCGTCCCCAGGTCATGCCCGTAAGCGCCGATGTGCACGCCGGTCAGGACAACTTCCAGGATTTGCCGTGAGTGTAAGCGGTTAATCTCTCCGATGATGTCCTTAATTGCCCGACTGCGCTCCGCGCCGCGGGCAACCGTGACTATGCAGAACGTGCACTTGTGCCGGCAACCGTCCTGCACTTTGATGAATGCCCGATTGCGCCCTCTGGCAAACAGGGCGGTTTCTCCCGGTTCGGTAGCCGTACGCGGCATGGCTTCAACATCAAGCTTCCGCTTTACGATGTCAACCAGGCGATCTTTCTCGGTATTGCGAACAACCAGATCGATACCCGGCAGTTCATTAATCTCACCGGGTTGCAGACTCGCGTAACAACCGCTGACCACCAGTTTGGCTGTTGCGTTGCGCCGCTGCGCGCGCCGAATCAGTTGTCTGGATTTCTTCGCTGCTTCCCGGGTGACGGCACAGGTATTCACAACTACCAGGTCGGCATCGTCCACGGCTGTGGTTAACCGGTGGCCGTCCGCCTGAAAGCCG
>JAAXHV010000267.1:5716-8929 GCA_012270695.1 Gammaproteobacteria bacterium
TGTATCTCGGATGCGCCCTCGTAGATACGCAGGGCGCGGATTTCCCGGTAGAGCTCTTCCACTTTTTCTCCACGGGTGACGCCACGTCCCCCAAACAATTGCACAGCTTGATCTATGACCTGCTGGGCGGATTCGGTCGCGTACAATTTGGCCATGGCCGCTTCCCGCGTTACCCGGTCGGCGCCGTTGTCTTTTGTCCAGGCGGCGCGGTAAACCAGCAGCGCGCTCGCATCAACAGCCACTGCCATATCAGCGATCTTGTCCTGGGTCATCTGCATGTCTGCAAGCGCCTCACCGAACAGTTGCCGTGTTCTGCTGTGTTTCAGCGCTTCGTCCAGCGCACGCCTGGCAAAACCCAGCGCGGCAGCGCCGACAGTGGAACGAAACACATCCAGGGTGGACATGGCGATTTTAAAACCTTCACCGGACCTGCCCAGCAGTTTTGTTTTCGGCACCCGGCAATCGCTGAACCTCAAGCGCGCCAGGGGGTGAGGGGCGATGACTTCGATCCTTTCGGTTATTTCCAACCCTGGCGACCCGGCATCGACGATCAGGGCGCTCAACCCGCGTGCGCCGGTTTCCTCCCCGGTCCTGACGAACAAGGTATAGAAATCGGCAATGCCTCCGTTTGATATCCAGGTTTTCTCGCCGTTGATTATGTAATCACCGCCATCCTCCACTGCAGTCGTGGTCATGGCAAGCACATCGGAACCGGCTGCGGGTTCCGATAAGGCAAAAGCAGCAATTTTATTACCGTTGCGAACCGCGGGGAGATAATCATTTTTTTGTGGCTGGTTGCCGAACAGCGCTATGGCGCCGCTGCCCAGGCCCTGCATGGCGAAGACAAAATCCGCCAGACCGGAATAACGCGCCAGGGTCTCACGGATAAGACACAAGGACCTGACGTCCACCGGCTTGGCGGAAGCGTGTTCAGGCGCCGGCGCAGCATAGTTGAGCCAGCCGCCTTCGGCTAATAATTTCAGCAGTGCCTTACAGGCATCATCAACATTGTCAGCACCCTGCCGGGGCAGGTGCCGGCCGGCCCATTCATCCAGTTCATGGGCCAATTGCCTGTGACGTTGTGTAAAAAAAGGCCAGCCCAGATAACTGCGGTCAACCATCAATCACCTTCGAATAGAGGTTTTTCCTTATTGATAAATGCTGTGTACGCGCGCCGAAAATCTGCGGTCTGCATGCAGATTGCCTGGGCCTGGGCTTCAGCTTCCAGTGCCTGCTCCAATGCCATGTTCCATTCCTGGCGCAGCATGGTCTTGGTGATGCCGTGAGCGAATGTCGGCCCCCGGAGTAGCTGCCCAGCCAGTTTGTTTGCATCTGCGAGCAACGTATCGGCGGACGAGAGGGAGTTATAAAATCCCCAGCGTATCCCTTCTTCCGCCGACATGGCGCGGCCTGTATAGAGCAACTCCGCCGCGCGGCCCTGACCGATAATCCGGGGCAGTATGGCACAGGCTCCCATGTCACAGCCGGCCAAGCCGACACGGGTGAACAAAAAAGCAGTTTTTGCTTCCGGGGTTGCTATGCGCATATCGCTTGCCATGGCAATACAGGCTCCGGCGCCCACGCAAATGCCGTCCACCGCAGCGATGACCGGTTGCGGGCAGTGGATCATGGCTTTGATGAGGTCGCCGGTCATACGGGTAAATTCCAGCAGGCCTTTCATGTCCATTTCAGTCAACGGGCCGATGATATCGCGCACGTCACCCCCGGAGCAGAAGTTGCCTTCAGCGCCGCTAATGATAACGACCTTGACGTCATCCGTTGCGGCCAACATACGAAACGTATCGCGTAGTTCTGCGTAGGAGGCAAACGTCAGGGGGTTCTTTCTTTCCGGGCGGTTCAGGGTAAGCGTGGCGACGCCATTTGAACAGGACCAATCAAAATGCTGTGGGTTGTGATTGTGCAATTTCATTTCGGTATTTCCTTGAGCAGTTCGGCCATCAGCATCACATCACTTCACCACCGGCTATCGGTATGGATTGACCGGTGACCGACTCGCTGCCGGGCAGGCATAACCAAGCTACCGCCGCGGCCACTTCGACCGGTTCGATAAACCGGTGTTGTGGATTTGCCGACTTAAGGCGCGCTTCCGCGTCCTCTCGCGACATGCCCGTTTTGTCCATAATCCTGGTTATTGCCTCGGTAATCAAGTCCGTATTGGTATAGCCGGGACAGATTGCATTGACGGTTATGCCGGTGCCGGCCAGTTCCAGCGCCAGTGAACGGGTCAGGCCGATAACGCCATGCTTGGCTGCACAATACGCGGTAACGTAAGCATAGCCGGTCAGCCCGGCGGTACTGGCGATATTGACGATGCGACCCCAATCGGCATCCATCATTCCGCCCAGCACCTGCCTGCTGCAATAAAACACGCCGTTCAGGTTAACGGCTATCGCCTGCTCCCAGTTCGTATTGTCGATACGAACGAACGGGCTGCTGTAAGCCGCGCCGGCATTATTCACCAGGATATCAACCGGACCGAACCCGTCTATCGCTTGATCAAATCCTGCCCGTACGGCTTTTTCATCGCTTACATCAACCTGGACACAGTATGCATGGTGCAGTTGTGCCGCCCTGGAACGTAAAGTACTTTCCGTCCGGCCCATCAGGGTAACCCTGGCGCCCAGCCGATTCATCTCATCCGCGATGGCCGCTCCTATACCCCTGCCGCCGCCGGTGACGACTACGTGTTTATCCTTAAGGTTCGCCATCCCTCGATAGATTATGATGGTGAGACAACATAAGGCATGTGAATTACCGGTTGGCAGTGTGGCCGCAGGCCATACCGGCAATGATCATCTTCTGTATGTTGGATGTGCCTTCCACCACTTGCAGAGACTTGGCATCGCGATAGAACCGCTCAGCCGGGTATTCCGTGGAATAGCCGTAGGAACCGAAGATTTTCATGCACTCGTTTGCCGCGTGTACGGCTGCTTCTGACGCGGCCAGTTTGGCCATGGAGGTTTCATACTGGTTGGGTTTGCCCTGGTCCTTGAGCCAGGCAGCCTTGTAAACCAGCAGTTGCGCAGCCTGGTGTTCCAGGGCCATATCGGCGATCTGGGACTGGATCATCTGGTGGCGTGAGATAGGCTTGCCGAATTGTTTGCGCTCGTTGGCATAGTCGATGGCAAGTTGCAAGGCGCCGCCGGCCACACCCAGAGCGCCGGCAGCGCAACCGATGCGGGTATTGTTCAA
>JAAXHV010000268.1 GCA_012270695.1 Gammaproteobacteria bacterium
CGCCTGAACCCTATGATTTGACTGCGCTGCCGCAACAATCAATCCCGGTTACCTGGCGGGTTGCGGAAGATGAGAAAATGCGCAAGGTGGTGCAGTCGGGTACCGGTCCTGCCCATTCGAAACACGCACACTCAGTGCATGTGGAGGTTCACGGACTACGACCCGACAGGGAATATTTCTATTGTTTCACCGCAGGCAATGAAAAGAGCCCGACAGGCAGAACGCGTACCTTACCGTTGATGGGTAAGCGCCTGCGGGATTTTCGTTTTGCTTTTGCTTCCTGCCAGGATTTTACGAACGGCTATTTTGCCGCTTATCACGATATGGTCCGCCAGGATCCAAAACTCGTTATCCACACCGGCGATTATATCTATGAAAGTATTTACAAGGAAGGGGTGCGGCATATTCCCGTGTCTGTGGCGATGACGCTGGAAGATTACCGGCTCCTGCATGCCTGTTATAAACTGGACCCGCATTTACAAGATGCTCATGCCGCAGCGCCCTGGTTATTGATTTGGGATGATCATGAAGTGGAAAACGACTGGGGCGGCAGTTATTCCGAAAGTATTACTGACCCGGAGAAATTCCTGAGGCGCAAGACAGCAGCTATTAAAGCCTATTGCGAACATCTACCGCTACGCCTGTCAACCAGGAGAAAGTCTGACGGGGTGCGCATTCACCAGCGTACGCTCATCGGAGACCTGATAGAACTTAACCTGTTGGATTGTCGTCAGTACCGTGATCCACCACCATGCCGTGACGAGACCGGGCGTGCGCTACCTCAGCTCAGGTATTGCGAAGAAGCCTTGTCTGATGATCGTTCCATGCTGGGCCGGAAACAGGAAGAGTGGCTGGGACGAGGGTTTGGAAACTCGGGCGCAAAATGGAACACATTGGTGCAATCAACTTATATGGCGCCATTCGATTATATCAAAGGCGCAGATACCGGTTACAAAACCGATGGCTGGGACGGATATGCTGCCTCACGCCAGCGAATTCTG
>JAAXHV010000269.1 GCA_012270695.1 Gammaproteobacteria bacterium
TGCGCCAGAGCCATGTCACATAACGCGGGCAAATCCCCGCGCAGCCGCATCACCATTGGCTGAGTCTCCGGATCGCCCAAGCGGCAATTAAATTCGAGAACTTCAGGGTCGCCGTTGGCGCCGATCATGAGGCCAGCATACAGGAATCCCCGGTAGGGACTGCCTTCTTCCTGCATGCCGACAATTGCCGGTTCTATGATGCGCAGCATGATCTTGTCATGCAACTGCTGGTTCATTATTGAGGACGGGGAATATGCGCCCATTCCGCCAGTGTTCGGGCCTGCATCACCGTTGTCTCTTGCCTTGTGGTCCTGGGAGCTGGCCAGCGGGATGACATTCACACCATCGCTTATCACTATGAAACTGGTTTCCTCCCCTGCAACAAATTCCTCTATCACTACCCGTTGTCCCGCTTCACCGAATTTCCCGGCAGACATCATGTCGGTAACGGCGTGCCTGGCTGCGGCATGGGTATGCGCGATGATCACGCCTTTGCCCGCGGCCAGGCCATCTGCCTTGACAACGATGGGCAGGTTGCTTGACTCAATATAATCCACGGCTGCGTCAAGTTCGGTAAAGGTCTCATAATCGGCTGTCGGAATACCGTGCCGCCGCATAAAGGCTTTGCTGAAACTCTTTGAACCTTCCAGCCTGGCGGCATTTCCTGATGGGCCGAAACAGCGCAGCCCCGCATCCGTAAAATCGTCTACGATGCCGGAAACCAGCGGCGCTTCGGGACCTACTATGGTCAGTGACACGGAATGCCGACTAGCGAACTCAATCAGGCCGGGGGTGTCTGCGGGCGTGAGGGGGATGTTTTCAACTTTATCCTCCAGTGCGGTACCGGCGTTACCTGGAGCAACGTAAACTCTTTCCACCTCGGGCGACTGAGCCGATTTCCAAGCCAGGGCGTGTTCCCGCCCGCCGCCGCCAACGATCAAGACATTCATTTTTTAACCCGGGTGTCGCATCATCTTCCGGGTTAATGGCGGAAATGCCGCATCGAGGTGAATACCATTGCTATGTTGTGTTCATCCGCCGCCGCGATAACCTCGTTATCCCGTACCGAACCACCCGGTTGTATGACCGCCGTGATGCCTGCTTGCCCGGCGGCATCGATGCCGTCCCGAAAAGGAAAAAACGCATCCGATGCCATCACCGAACCGGCAACCTGCAAACCGGCATCGGCTGCCTTGAGCGCAGCAATTCGGGCGCTGTAGACGCGACTCATCTGGCCGGCGCCGATACCGATAGTCCGATGCTGGCGGGCGTAGACAATGGCGTTGGACTTGACGTATTTCACTACATGCC
The DNA here is from genome assembly GCA_012270695.1 of Gammaproteobacteria bacterium. Lineage (GTDB taxonomy): Bacteria > Pseudomonadota > Gammaproteobacteria > Eutrophobiales > Eutrophobiaceae > JAAXHV01. The sequence continues at coordinate 1,312 of JAAXHV010000269.1, forward strand.
AGGCAAACAACATATCATCCAGCTCCCCGGCTTCCGGTTTACGCCTG
>JAAXHV010000270.1 GCA_012270695.1 Gammaproteobacteria bacterium
AACTTTAAGGGAGTCCGTCAATACAATTTACACGTGTAGAGCGACTCGCAATGCACAACCTAGGAGTCAGACTTGTTGTGAGGCTTTCTTAATTTGCGCAATTTGCGCCCAAATTAAAGAACATAGCGAACTGCATTCACTTCTTTAACACAGCAGGTAGCGGTATAATTTTAAGATTTGTGCTACGACTCTTTTGCTAGACTCGCCGCAAGCAGTACGGAACCTGGTACCGCCTGCGGCGTCCTAGCCCCAATTATTCACCGGACTGTGGTACATTGACCAGCGCGAGCGTCATTGGCCGGGTTGACGGCGAGAATGTTGTTCGGACTTCGAGTAGGCGTTGAGGGTTGATGTTTTGGTTCGCAGTGCGGCTTTTGCCGCGCCGGTTACGGACTTTGTGCCTTGATCCGTGTGAGCAGCAGGACAAACATGTTCTGATGTGGACAGGCGGTAGGCAAGGCAATCGTGATCCTGGTTTTCAATTGCTCGACACGCACGGCGATTTTCAGGAACGTTCGGCGGATGGTTTCGAAAGTGGCGGTGCGCCAGCGCGAGCGCTTTTGAGCAGCCCCACGCAATAACAGCAACAACCAGTATGCCCCGGTGTGCAGAAACAGTCGGAACTGGTTGGCTTGCCAACGATGGCAGGAGGTGCGGTCGGATTTGGTGTACAGCTTATGCTCCTTGATCAGGTTCTCCATTTTGCCGCGCGCGCAGTAGATCTTTTCATACAGATGTTTGCCGCGCCCGGTCAGATTGGTGACGATATACCGGACATCACTGCCTTGTTCTGTAGCTTCCACGCGGGCAATCACCTTGCGTTCCTTCGACCAGCTTTTCGCACCATACCGGGTTTGGAAGAAGCGGCGGACCTTGTTCTTTTTGGTAACCGCCCTGCGTGTTGCAACGTCATCGCACCAGGGGTGGGATATCTGTTTCAGGGTTTTGTTGCCGGGCAGAGCGAGGATATAGGTGCAGCCGGTTTGTTCCAGAAGCTCCATCACTTCAGGAGTGCCATAATGGCCGTCACCGCGAACCGTAATCGTGACACGCGGCCAGTTCTGCCGAATGCGCCGGATCACGTGGCGCAGGACCTGAGCTGCTTCTTGCCCGGAAGGACGTTTGCCAGGGCGCAGCACAAAGCACACCGGTTTTTGTGACGCTGCATCGTAAATATGGATCGGCTGGAAGCAATAACCGCCAGCGTGGGTATTGAACAACGACAATTGCTGGCCGCCATGCGTGCGATCGCTGGTATCATCGATATCAAGCACGATATGCCCTGGTATGGTGCGGTAGCTGGTGCAGAACAAATCAATCAGGGCAAGACCCATGCGCGCCAGTTCGCGCCACGACGGGGTGTTCTCCAACCGCGACAAGGTCGGCTGGGAAGCCAGCGCATGACCGGTCTGCGGCAAACGCTCGCAAGCCATCTTGAATGCCGGATCACAACGCAACTCATCAAGGTCGTCACAATCCTCGTATCCGCAATCAATCGCCAATATGCGCGAGCGGATCATGCTGGCATAATCATGAACAGTGCGTGATGGATCTCGTCTGTCGTGCAAACAGGCTGCCAACGTGTCGGCGACCTTCAGGTTCCGTTCAAGTTCGCGCAGCAAAAGCACGCCGCCATCACTGGACAGCGCACCGCCATCAAACCGGGCGTGGACATCGAGGCTTTCTACAGGTGACAAACCGGGCAGTAACAGGCTATCTTCGGTCATGGCGGGTGGGATCTTCTGTTGCTGATGTATGATCTTGTACAGGCACCAAAATCATACAATAATTCAACAACTTAATCTACACTCGCCAGCAAATTTCAACCTGACCCATGAATAATGCGGGTTAGGAACCCTCAGCGTGCTGGAAACAAGATTTGGGGTGCCGAAAGAGATCTGTCCGCCTTTTCCCCTTCAGGAAATTTCAAGGATCCGAGATATCGGTGACGCATTGTCCCTTCTACGCGTAGCCTTTCAGTG
>JAAXHV010000271.1 GCA_012270695.1 Gammaproteobacteria bacterium
GAACCCCAGGTTTCAATCACGGTGGCAAGAGCGATATCCCGGCCCTCCCCAAGCCAGTGCTGCGCGGTCTCAAGAATATCTGCTTCTGCCATATTGTTCACCTGTTTACCGTCCGGTTTGTAAAATGCGACTGTAGCATATAATCTGTCGCAGGGAGGAATGGAAAGCAAGTGTCCAAACTGAAATACCCGGGCTTCGATACCATCAGCCTGCATGGCGGGCAACGACCCGACCCCGTAACCGGCGCGCGCGCCGCACCCATCTACCAGACCACGTCTTTCGTATTCAAGGAAACGGACCAGGCTTCCTCCATGTTCGACCTTGCCCGGTCTGGACACGTGTATTCGCGCATCTCCAACCCGACTGTGGCGGTGCTGGAAGAACGCATTGCCGGACTGGAAGGCGGAACCGGCGCCGTGGCCACGGCAAGCGGCATGGCCGCCATCCACCTGGCCGTATGTACGATCATGGATGGCGGCAGCCACATCGTGTCATCTCATGCCTTGTACGGCGGCACCCATAACCTGTTTACCTATACCCTGCCCCGTTTCGGCATCGACACCACTTTTGTGGACCCGCGGGAAGCTGACGCGTTCAGACGGGCAATCCGGCCCGAAACCCGCTTGATCTATGCTGAAACCATCGGCAACCCGCGCGCTGAAGTGCTCGATATAGAGACCATTGCCGGGATAGCCCATGACGCGCACATACCACTGATGCTGGATTCAACCCTGACGACGCCTTACCTGCTGAAACCCTTTGAGCACGGCGCGGATCTCGTGATCCATTCCCTCACCAAGTTCATCGGCGGGCACGGAGTTGCCATCGGCGGCATTGTCGTGGATTCCGGCAGGTTCGACTGGGACGCTTCCGGTAAATTCAAGACTCTTACGGAACCATACCCTGGGATATTAAACATCGATTTTGCCGAGGATTTCGGCCCGGACGCCTTCCTGCACCGGGCGCGGCGCGAAGGCCTGAGGGATTTCGGCGCAGCCTTGAGCCCCGCCAATGCCTTTTATATCTTGCAGGGAGTCGAGACATTGGCGCTGAGAATGGATAAACACGTCGCCAACACGAGAAAAATCGTTGAGTTCCTGGATAATAACGAAGCCGTCGAATACGTCACTTACCCGGAGTTGCCGGCACACCAGGACTATGAACTGGCAAAAAAGCTGTTGCCCAGGGGCTGCGGGTCAGTTCTGAGTTTCGAACTGCAGGGCGGACGGGCAGCGGGCCGTAAATTCATCGAGTCCCTGAAGGTTTTCTCTCACCTCGCAAACGTGGGCGACGCCAAATCCCTGGTGATACACCCGGCCTCAACCACCCATAGCCGTATGGATGAGGACGCCCTGAAACAGGCCGGCATCAGCGAAGGACTGGTGAGGCTGTCCGTCGGGCTGGAAGACCCGGAAGACCTGGTCAATGACCTGGACCGGGCGTTGTACCGCTCACAGAAATAGAGTACCAGGATCGCATAACAAAGAGTTCGTGGAAATCATACTGAATAATCATGTTGCTTTTGCCGCTACCGGGAGGGAAGACCTGGACCCCCGTCTGCCGACGGTTATCTTCATACATGGCGCCGGCCTCGACCATACGGTCTGGACCCTGTTTAACCGCTATCATGCCAGGAACAAATTCAATTCCATAGCCGTTGACCTGCCGGGCCACCGCCGCTCGGGAGGGAATCCGCGGCCGTCCATAGAAGCAAGCGCGCGCTGGCTGCTCGAATTCATCCATTCCCTGGGAATAGAAAAAGCCGCCCTGGTCGGCCACAGCATGGGAGCGCTGGTGGCCCTGGAAACCGCTTACCAGGCGCAGCCGACGATCAGCAGGCTCGCGCTGCTGGGCGCGGCAATACCCATGACGGTTGCCGACCCCCTCTTGAATGCCGCAAGGGCAAATGACCACAGCGCTGTAGATATGATCATGTTGTATTCCCATGCTTACATATCGCAACTGGGCGGCAACCCCGTCGCCGGGATTCATATCCTTAACAGCAATATGCGCTTACTGGAACGAAACCTGGAAAACGTCCTGTATGCGGACCTCAGGGCCTGCCATGAATATAATAACGGCCTTGCGGCGGCGCGTAATATCAGCGTACCGGTGACCTTGATCCTGGGTGAAGAAGACCGCATGACGCCGCCGGCGCAGGCAGCCGATCTCATTAACGCCCTGGCGCAAGTGCAAGTTGAGATATTGCCGGATTGCGGCCACATGATGTTGTCCGAACAACCGGAAGCCGTACATCGCGTATTGGCTCGTGTACTCAGCATCGCCAGCCCTCCCTAGCCCGGGTAAAAATGGCCGGATTATTGAATAATTTGGAAAAGTCCCTGAATGACGGGAAGTTTTGTTTCACCGCGGAACTGGTGCCGCCGCTGGCGGCCTCATCCGGCAGGTTGCTGGAGCAGGCCGACCAGCTCAAGGGCCGGGTCGAAGCAATCAACGTCACCGACGGCGCTGCGGCCAAAACCACCATGTCGAGTGTGGCTGCCGCTGCCCTGCTTGCCGTCAATGATGTGGAGCCGGTGCTGCAACTGACTTGTCGCGACCGCAACCGGATCGCGTTATGCGCCGACCTGATCGGTTGCGCGGCGTTCGGCGTCATCAACCTGTTGCTCCTGACCGGAGACGACCCGGCCAAAGGCGATCAACCGGAGGCCAAGCCCGTTCACGACATCAACAGCACCGCTTTGCTGACCCTGGCCAAGGACATGTGCGAGAAGGGCATATTACCGAACGGCCGTGAAATTGACCCTCCCCCGCATTTCCACATTGGTTCGGCGGACGTGCCACAGCGATTGGAGAACAGGGGAACCCCGCCAGCTATCACGAATAAAATAAACGCCGGAACACGCTTTATACAAACGCAGTTGTGTTACGACATCAGCCTGATCGAAGCCTACATCGGGAACATGGGTGAATGGGGTATTCTCGACAGGGTGAAAATACTCATCGGCGTGGGTCCCGTGGCCTCCGCCCGATCCGCCAGGTGGATGCGCGACAATCTCTGGGGGGTGGCTATCCCCGACCCGCTGCTTCGACGCCTGGAGGACAGCCGCGACCCGAAACAGGAGGGCCGGCGCATCTGTATCGAATTGATTGAGGAGATGCAAAAGATCGAGGGCGTAGCCGGCGTGCACCTGATGGCCCCGGGACAATCCGCCCATTCCATCGCGGCATTGTTATCGGAACTGGGGAAATAGGGTATAATCCGGCTATGAAAAAACTGTTTCCGGCGCTGTTTCTGGCTTGTTTATCTATTACCCCGGCGTCTGCCGATTTCGTTGACGGCATTTATGCTTATTCCAGGGGTGAATATCACCAGGCGTACATGACCATGCGTTCTATTGCGGAAACCTCGGACCACGGCCTCGCCCAGTATTACCTGGCCATGATGTATCTGCGCGGGGAAGGCGTCGAGCAAAGTTATGAGGATGCGGCGAAATGGTTCCGGAAGTCTGCCGAGCAGCGCATCAAACAAGCCCAGTACCGGCTGGCAGAGCTTTATATGAAAGGCAGGGGAGTGCCGAAAGACTACGAATATGCTTATGCCTGGTACCGGGTCGGCGCCGAGCACAAGCATAAGAAATCGATCAGTGCACTGACGTCAGCCAAGGAGAACCTGTCACTGGAGGAACTGGAAGAGGCGGAAAAGCTCTCGCGTAAATTGATCAATCAATACGGCCCTGAATAAAAAAGTGAATAAAAATGTTGACGCGGGCGCTGGCCCCTGCTATATATTTATATATAGTTGTGAACAGCATCGCGGGGTCAAACCCCGATGACTGGAAATAACCCATAAACCTCTGTGACAGGGAGTGTGACCTGATGAATATAATGATGGCTGAACTGTACGATGCACTGATTAACGCCGGCGCCGGGGAAGAAAAGGCGCGTGATGCTGCGACCGCCGTAGCCGGATGGGAATCCCGATTTAATTCCCTGGATGGAAAAATCAACCACTTGGAGGGAAAAGTCAACCTGCTGCAATGGATGGTGGGCTTTAACCTGGCATTGACCACAGCTATCCTCTGGCAAATTTTCTACTGAGATGTTAAGGAAACTCTGACTTAATCAGAGGTTCCATAGATATATTGCAGGTCCTCGAGGCGATCAAGATCGCGGCGCGCAGGCAATTCATACAGCTTCAATTCCGCTTGTGCAATACGCTCCCGGGTTTCCTGCAGGACTTCACCCGTCCCCCACTCGATGCCGTCAAACAGTTGCCGGTATAAGCTGGAAAGTCCAACCAGGTAATAACCGCCATCCAGGGCCGGACCCAGGACAACGTCGTATCCCTGGGCAAGTTTATCCACCGCAAGGTCGATATCCGCTGCGCTCAGGTCGATGCAATCACTCCCGATCAGCACTACGTGGCGATAGATTTGCATGGCCTGCTCCATGGCAAAACACATGCGCTCCCCCAGGTCAGCGCCTGCCTGCGTCTGCAGAGTCAGCGAAAAATTTTTCCCGAGGCCGGACAGGACAGGATGCTGTGTGGTCGGCGTACACCAAAGCTCGATATCCCTGACACTGGAATATCGAGCTGTTTCCAGGGTACGCCTCAATAATTCAGCATAGACAGCAGCAGCGTGGTCAGCGCCTATGTCAGACGAAAGACGGGTTTTCACGCTTCCCGAAACGGGCGTTCTGGTAAAGACAAGCAACCCCGCCGTTTTTTCAATAATACTGCTTGGCGAGGTCGCGCGGGTCGAAACCGATTGCATAACAGAACCTTAATGTCCATGAGAGCAGTACCGTCCTGGCAATCCCGTACTTTTCCCAGCGGCGTGATGAACTGACGACAGTCTGCCTGATGCGGACAGGCGGAGAAATTTTATTCAATCTTCCGGTCAATTCCACGTCTTCCATCAAGGGAATGTCCGTATAGCCGTTCACCTGCCGGAAAATATGCTGGCCGGTAAAAATTGCCTGGTCGCCCGTCGCAATTCCGCTAAGCCGGGCACGGAGATTCATGAGCTTCTCGATACAACGGAACATGAAATGATTGCCTGACAACCTGATATCAAAGCGCCCCCAGGTATCGTCTGAAACACCTCGTTCATCCAGTATCCTGTCAAATTCACTGTGCAGCAAACTATCGGCATGGAGGAAAATGAAAATATCGCCGCGCGCGCGGGAAGCGCCGTGATTCATCTGCCCACCCCTGTTCGGAGCGCATTTCAGAACCTGGTCAACGCCATCCGCCGCGATCCCGCAAGTGTCGTCGGTGCTGCCGCCGTCCACGAGGATCACCTCATGTCCCCTGCCGCGGGCGGCCTGGAGACACTCCAGGGTCGCGCCGATATAATCCGCCTCATTCAGTGCGGGAATAATGACCGAATACTTTTGCATACGGGCTTTATTGATAAACTATGACAAAAATATATGTTGAAACCTATCAGTCAGTTATTTTATATTCTTTAACATACCAAACACACATTTACAGGCTGGATTCTATCACTATGCCCTGATAGCTCAGAAGGATAGAGCGTCCGCCTCCTAAGCGGAAGGCCAGAGGTTCGAATCCTCTTCAGGGCGCCACATCCTTCATGACCAAAGAAAATCACAACTCGCTGCAAGAGACTAGCTCCTGGCGCCTGCTTGCAGAGCACCAACGGCAGGTGGCCGGATTGAGCTTACGCGAGTCCTTTGCGCAAGACCCGGGGCGGGCGCAAAGGTTTTCGCTCGGCCTGGAACGGGTTTTTGTCGATTTCTCCAAAAACCTTATCACTGATAAAACCCTGTCACTGTTGCTGGAGTTGGCCGAGCAACGCGGGCTGCGCAAAGCGATCGACGATTTATTCTCGGGACAGGAAGTCAACACTACTGAACGGCGTCCCGCGCTGCATACCCTGCTGCGAGCCCCGGAAAACAAGGGAGAGACCGTTATTTTACGTCAGCTATGGAAGGAGCGGAACAGGATGTTCGGCCTGGTCAGCCGGTTACGCGCCGGACAGGTCAAGGGCGCCTCGGGCAAGCCCATTAGCAGGGTAGTAAACATCGGTATCGGCGGTTCCGACCTGGGCCCGCGCCTGGTGGTCGAAGCGCTGTCCGAATATCACCAGGACGGGATAGACATCGATTTCGTCGCCAATATAGACCCCTTCGACATCGAGCGAGTCCTGGCGCACGCCGATCCGGAAACGACGCTGTTTATCATCGCTTCCAAATCCTTCTCGACACAGGAAACCCTGGCCAACGCAAGGCGCGCGCAAAGCTGGCTCAACGAGCACGGTTGCAGTGACAGCGGTAAACACTTCTTGGCCGTATCGGCAAACGCCGACGCGGTCGAACGCTTCGGCATCGGCAAAGACCGTTATTTCAAGATCGAAGACTGGACCGGCGGGCGCTATTCAATCTGGTCCTGCATCGGCATGAGCGGCGCCATAAGCATCGGCGAAGACAATTTCAGGCGCTTTCTGGCGGGGGCGCACACAGTTGATTTACACTTCCGCTCCGCCCAATTCAGCCGAAACATCCCGGTTATCCTGGCCCTGCTCGGCATCTGGTATAACAATTTTTTCGATGTCGGCGCCCATGCCGTTATCCCTTATGACCAGAGACTGGAAAGACTGCCGGCCTACCTGAGCCAACTGGTCATGGAGAGTAACGGCAAGTCAGTGAGGACGGACGGTAACAAGGTGGGGACAAACACCTCCCAGGTCATCTGGGGCGGCGTCGGCAGCAACTCGCAACATGCTGTTTTCCAGTTCCTGCACCAGGGCACGCGCATGTCGTCCATCGACTTCCTGCTACCCCTGGCAAGCCGCTATAACAGCGAGCAACACGAACTGCTAGTCGCCAACTGCCTGGCCCAGGGCGAAGCCCTGATGCAGGGTGAGACCAATACTGACGAACCGCATCGGCACTTCGACGGCAACCGGCCGATTACCACCATCCTCTACGACCGTCTGGACCCATACACCCTGGGAATGCTGCTTGCACTGTACGAGCACAAGACCTATGTCGAAGCCGCTATCTGGGGGATCAACCCCTTCGACCAGTGGGGCGTCGAACTCGGAAAAACCCTGGCTGGATGCATCGCGGGAGAGCTGGCAAGCGCTGAGGCTCATCCGTCCCACGACGCATCCACGGAACAGTTGATGAACAAGTACCGCTCAACCCAATTAACGACTACGAGTAGGTCGAAGTGACAGATCCAACTCCGCAGATTCACAAGGAGGTGCAAGTTCAAACCCAGGGCGAGATGGTTCCATAAATGTAATAGCATCGTAGAAATCATCTAACGCGACGAAAACACCGTTCTCTTCAGCCCACCTGCGCATTCCTTGGT
>JAAXHV010000272.1 GCA_012270695.1 Gammaproteobacteria bacterium
GCTGGCGACGGCCTGACTGCTGATGACATGCAGGAGATTTTCGATGGCTTGGACCCGCTGACGAACCCGCAGAGTGAGTTTCACAGGCAATTCGCTGACGACTTGAATCTGGTGTATGTCGCCGAACGCCTGCTCATGGGCGATTTTATCCGGCGCGCTTACGATATGGCGCAGGCCGTGGCCGCGGAAGACCGGAAAGCGGTGATCGAGGCCATGGGTCTGGACAACAGCGGCGATACGGAAAGGGCGCGCGAGCGGTATAAACAGGCGCTGGCGCTCAATTCCGGTAACAATGCTGCGAAATACGGCCTGCTGATGCTCCACCTGGGCGATATCGCGCGCGGCGAGGTGCCGCGTGAGATTATCGACCTGGCGAACAGTCTGCGCGGCCCGGAGCGGCGTGTGTTCGAGGCCTGGACCTATGGGCTGCGCGGGCAGTTTGAGCGCATCGAGGAACTGGACTACATCCTGGCGCGGGTGCCGCCGACCTCGTCGGTATTTCCCCTGGCGGTCAAATTGCGGGTGGACTGGCGAGTGGTGCGTGCGCGCCAGGATGAGGAGGCCCGGACCGCGCGGGATGCGCTGGAAATGCTTGACGACCTGCTGGCGACCTACTGGAGTCCGGACCTGTATATCCTGCGCTCCGGTTGTGCCTATCTTGCCGGAGATGGGCCTGCCTACGTCGAATCGGTCTGGAACGTGATCTACCAGTTGCACCAGCGCCTGAAAAAAGTCGAACAGGGCGAAGACAGCCTGCCGCAGGAAGAGGCGGAACAGCTCCGCAAACGCCTGCTGCCGATGCTGTCGAGATTGTCCGAGCCCCTGACCGAGCCTGTAGCTGAGCGCGCCCAGGCAGTCAAGCTGGAGCTACAGACACTCATAGCCCGTCTGAGGCAAACCTGAAATGGCTAATGTACTGGGATTTCATCACGCAGCCATCGTCGTACCGGACCTGGACAAAGCCGTCCGTTTTTATTGTGAACTGGCGGGATATGAAAAGATTCGCCAGTCCTGCTGGGATAGCGAATCCGTTTTCAACCGGATCATCGGCATGTCCGCGAGCAGCGCCCGGTTTTGTATGCTGCAAGGGCCCAATGGCTACCTGGAATTGTTCGAGTATGAGCAACCGGCATCAACAGCAGATCCAGCTTCTCTCGATGCCGGTGATTATGGAATTCGGCACCTGTGTTTCCAGGTAGAAGACGTGGATAAAGCATTAAAACAGGTTGTTGAGCTTGGAGGCCGCAAAATGAACAATCCCGTTACCAACAACCTGGGCATCACCTGCGTCTATTGTCGCGATCCCTTCGGCAATCTGCTGGAACTGATCAGTCCAACCGGCGATTTCCCCCAACTATACAGGTAAGTAAAAAATGCGCTTGTTGTCATATTCTCTACTGGCGATTTTGTTTGTTTCACTCACTGCATACGACAGCAGTAATACACCCTACAGTGAGTCCGGAGTAATAAAATCCGGGGAACGCTTCCGTCCCAAACTTTGCAAATTTGCCGGAATCAGGGTCGGAACAGACGCCAGGGTTAGGGTTTTCTGGCTCGAATAAGAATCCGGTCGGT
>JAAXHV010000273.1 GCA_012270695.1 Gammaproteobacteria bacterium
CAATGACCAGATCGGAGGCTGTTGCAGCCGCCTGGTTGAAATTGTTCTCGGTCATACGGTATTGCAGGTTCCCTGCAGTATCGGCCCGCCAGGCCCTGATGATGGCAACGTCGGCGCGCAGGGCGGGAATGAATACCATCTCTCTCCCGTCGATCAGCTTGGTCTCGCGGCCCTCCGCCAGCGGCGTGCCGGCCGCCGTAGGTGTGAAGAAGCCTCCCAGGCCGGCGCCACCCGCGCGGATTGCCTCGACCAGGGTGCCCTGGGGCAGAAGTTCGAATTCGGCTTCCCCGGACTGTGCCGCTGCAACGGCTTCCGGGTTACTGGTGAAGAATGACCCTATGACTTTTTTGAACATTCCCCTGCGCAGGCAACGTCCGCCCGCCAGCCCCGGTTCTCCCACGTTGTTGCCGATATAAGTGAGCCCGGTCACCTCGGTCTCTGCCAGGGCATGCATGATATTGGTCGGGTTGCCAGTCATACCGAAACCGCCGACGATCAGCACGTCGCCGGAGCGCACCTTGGCGGCCGCCTCTTGCAGTGTAATCTGCGGTACGGTTCTCATGACAGTTACACGGGTCGCGGGGGATGACCGTGCCAGGCGTTGTCAAGCAGTGTGCGAATCCGCTCCCTGGTAACGGGTTCGGGATTATTGATCGGCGTTTCAAGGGCTACTGTTGCGGCTTCATCCAGGTCCTCCTGTTTTACCCCGATGTCCTTCAACGCGGTGGGCGCACCAAGGCTTCCGGCCAGGTCAAACAGCCCCGTTGCGGCATCGCTGACGCCCATGGCTCCGGCAATCCGGCGGGTGGCCTCCGGCCTGGCGTCGGCGTTGTAGGCGACACTGTGCGGCAACAGGATGGTATGGGTCTCGGCGTGGGGCGTGTTGAACGTGCCGCCGAAGGTATGGCACAGGCGGTGGTGCAGGCCGGTCGCACCGGTTCCCAGCGCGGCAGCGGCGAGACATGCGCCATACATGGCCTCAACCCGTGCATCCATGTTAACCGGGTCGGAAATGATGACCGGCAGGCTGTGTGCCAAGGCGCGGATGCCTTCAAGCGCCATGACCGAACTGACGGGATTGGCATCTTCCGCGGCCGCATTGGCGATTGCCTGGGCCATGGCGTTCATGCCGCTGGCCGCGGCGAATGCAGGCGGCAGTGTCAGTGTCAGTTCCGGATCATAAATGGTCAGTGTCGGTACAACGACGTTATCCCGCCGGGTAACTTTGCGGTTGTTCTGCGTAACCGCCCAGACGTTGGTCATCTCCGAACCGGCGTAGCTGGTAGGCAGCACGATATTGGGCAGGTCCAGGTGAAAAGCCAGAGCCTTGCTCAGGCCGGTGGTGGAACCGCCGCCTATGGACACGGAGCAGTCGGCATCGAGCCGTTTTGCCTCCGCCAATGCCAGGTTGAGCGTTTCAACGGGCACGTGCATCATGGCCCGGCCGAACAGTCCTACGGCCTTGTCATCCAGCAGCTTGACGATCTCCTGCCCGGTCTCTTTCTGGTTCGGCGTCGCCAGCACCAGGGCGCGGGAGTAGCCGAGTTTCACCAGTTCATCCGGCAACCTGTTCAGCGCGCCGACACCGAATATGATGTTCCAGGGGAGGGCTTTATAGTGAAAATCCATCACACGTTCTCAGGAAGATTCACGAAGCAGGGGGTCAGCTCGCACATTGNNCAATGTGCGAGCTGACCCCCTGCTTCTTTTCAATCATCCTTGATTTCACCGATCACCTTCAGCACTTCATCCTTGTCGGCTTCAATCTGCGGCGACATCATCAGCTTGGTGCCGAGCGTTTCAAGTGGCTCATCGCAGGTGAAAGACGGCTTGTGTGAGCAGCAGGCTTCAAACAGGGCGCCTGAGGGGGTACGGATATATATGGAATCAAAATAGCCGCGATCTTTCACGTCGGAAAAATCCGTATAACCGAGCCCCTCGGTAAAAAACTTGATGGCGTCCTGCTCTTTCCGGGTCGGTACGTTATAGGCCATGTGATGGATGGCGCCTTCACCCACCGTCCATGAACCCGGTTTGCGGTCCGGTTCAATCTCAAAGTCCGTGTAGGTGCCGGTACCGCCTTCACCCATGGCATAACGCACCATGTTGCTGTCGTCCGCATCTTTCCGGGACCCCCATGCCACCTCCAGGAATTCCTGCATGAATTCCATATCGCGGGTGGAGACACCGGCCGCGTGGGTGCCGCGTATCATGTTTTCGGCAGGAACCGGGCCATCAGAATACGGCACGCGCGTGTCGTCATCGACGCCGACAATGGACAGGCGAATGTTGTGCGGGGAACGGAAATCAAGATGCTTTTCCCCGAAACGCTCGGTCTCAGTCACCTCGAAACCATGTTCCCTGAGGCGTTTGTGCCAGTAAGGCAGCGAATCTTCAGGTACGGACAGGCTTACATAACTGACCTGTCCGCTTCCCTCCTTGGCCTTCACGCCTACGTGGGCCACCGGGAAGGTCGTGAGCAACGTACTTTCATCACCCACGTCGTTTCCGTAGTAGAGGTGGTAAACCGGCGTGGCCCCGTCGTAGAACAGGGTGCGTTTGACACATTTCAGGCCCAGCACCCCGGTGTGAAATTCGAAGTCTTCCTGTACATTGCCAACCCCGATGGTTATGTGGTGATGACCGGTCAAACTGGTGCCTGGTAGCTTAGCGGACATGGTGTATTTCCTCCGGGTATTTATACGTTTGGTATTTTTCGTAGCTGCCTTTATTAAAACCGAACTACCTTGTACAGTTTAGCGGTTATGCCTGTAATAATCAAGAATTATATTCGATCATGGAGTGAATGCAGGTATGTAATCTATTTTGCAAATTAGAAATTAGATTCTAAAGTGCAAAATATGATCAATCGAAAAATAAAACCTCTGCTGCTGGAGCGTCTTGAAATTTATCCGGCCGTGGCACTTGTTGGACCGCGCCAAAACACACTCACCGCATGATTAGTTTTCACTCGCTACATCCATGTAGCTCGCCGCAAGGCGGCAACAAGTTGTGCAAATCGGCTATCCTGCCGATTTGTGCTTGCTCTGATCAAGCCCTGGATGGACTTGATCAGAGCTTCCTTAATTACTTGATCTCTTGAATGAAAGCAGAAATGAAAGAGTCAACAACTTTATCCACGTAATTTTTTTGCTCCTGGCTCGTTAGTGGACTTCTGATACCACAATACCTGTCCAGCA
>JAAXHV010000274.1:0-4771 GCA_012270695.1 Gammaproteobacteria bacterium
AGGAATTCACCGATCAGGTCATCAATGGTATCGTGATACGGCCGGTGTATCGAATCACCCCGATGCCGCTTTTCCGCGGCGCTGAGATTTTGATTACCGGGTATGACCACGCCGTCGCTTTGCGGGATGAACGCCGTGGGGTCGTTCAGGTCGCGATTCAGATCGACAACAAGCCGTGAGTAGTTGGCCAGTATCAACGGAGCACACAGCCGTTCCGCCAGCAGTGAAGCCGTTGCACGGCTGCCGATATCCACGGCAATATGCTCCTGAAAAACATCCTGCCCCAATCCCAAACCCTGCAATGATGCAGGTACGGCATTACCGGCATGATCGGCCACCACCAGGCATCTTGCCGAGCCGCGGCGGCCGATGAACTCGAACGGCGGCGGATCCGCCGGGCCCAGTAAAGGTTCGGAATTTTGTGTTTTCTCAGGGCGCATGACAGCAAACAGGTGTCCTTGATGTTTACTGTCATAGTCCCCTATAACTCAGCGGTGATCAAGTGACAGTTATTTGCGGTCAGGACGCCTCTGCCAGTTGCTTTAACGCGGAAATCGCATCCCGAACCAGCCGGCCGTATTGTCGGTCACATTTATCGAAATACACGAGCATGCGCTCCTGTACTCTCTGCGAGGCCTGGCCGAGACTGCCGGCAAGATTATTTGCCAGCTGTTGCTGTTGATCTTCCGTCATGAGCCTGAACAAGGCGCCGGCCTGGGAATAATCATCAGCGCCGGGACGATGATCATGCCGGTCCATTATCGTGGTCTCGATCTTCAGCGGCGGTTCCCCGTATTCGGGTTTTTCCACCGGGCCGTCTTTTGTGTTGGGTCCGTAGTTGGCTACAGCTTAAGAAAATTTATGGGTGTCCTGAATTTATATGACAAGCTGGAACGACTGGTGAATTTATCAGGACTAACCCATAATGACACGATGCTGATCGACCGGATACGAGTGAAAGATGGTTTCATACAGCGGCAACCCTGAATTCAACCACAGTGCGCCGCCGTCGACCGGAATACTTGTTACCAATCTCGGGACACCGGATGCGCCGACGCCGACTGCGCTGAGGAAATACCTGGCGGAGTTTCTGTCCGACCCGCGCATCATCGAAACGCCCAGGTTGCTGTGGTGGCCCATCCTGCACGGTGTGATTCTGAGGCTGCGTCCGCGGCGTTCCGCTAAGGCTTACCGCAAAGTATGGACTGAAGCAGGCTCGCCGCTGCTGGTCATATCCGAAAAACAGTGCGAAGCAATCCGGTCGGTTTTGGTTGATGATGCTGAAACCTCATTCCGCATAGAACTGGGCATGCGATACGGCAACCCGTCTATCCGGTCGGCCCTGGAAAAATTGCGCAGTTACAATATAAATAAGTTATTAATCCTGCCCCTGTACCCGCAGTATTCAGCTGCCACGACGGCATCGACATTCGATGCGGTAGCCGATGTCCTGAAAACATGGCGTCTTATTCCCCAAGCAAAGATGATCACGAGCTACCACGATAACCCCGCTTACATCGATGCCCTGGTGGACAGCATTCGCAGCCATTGGGCGCAATCCGGCAAACCGGATAAGCTGCTGTTTTCATTTCACGGTCTGCCCAAGGCTTATGTCCTTGCCGGGGACCCTTATTCCGATGAATGCCAGGCAACGGCGCGCCTCGTGGCCCGTGAGCTCGATTTGCACGAGGATCTCTGGGAAGTCTCCTTCCAATCACGGTTCGGACCACGCGAGTGGTTGCAACCGTATACGGATAAACTGTTGCAGCAATGGGGCGGAACCGGTATTGACCATGTGCAGGTTATCTGTCCCGGGTTTGCCGCGGACTGCCTGGAAACGCTGGAAGAGATTCAGCTACAGAACAGAGATTTTTTCCTGTCCGCCGGCGGAAAAACATTCAGCTATATCCCTGCCCTTAACGACCGCCCCCGGCATATAGCGGCGCTATGCGCAATCATACGGTCGCACACGTAAGCTCGGGTGACGGCCAGGGGTCGACGTCGGGGGTTTAATGGATGTCCCGAATTCGGTGCGAATTCGGTGTCCCCCCGGACCTCAGGATTGACATCAAATAATCCCGTCTTCCTTCAAGCGTTCCAGATCAGAGGCGCTGTATCCGAGCAATCCCTGGTAGATTTCTTCGTTATGCTGTCCGAGGCCCGGACCAGCCCATTTGATCTTGCCTGGCGTAGCAGATAGCTTGGGGAAAACGTTTTGCATCTTCAGGTTGTCATATTCCGGATGCTCCACACCGACTATGCTATCCCGTGCGGTAAAATGCTCGTCCTGCAACATTTCAGGTGCCCGATAAATCCGGCCGGCCGGTACGGCGTGTTTCTCCAGCAGCGCCAGCAACGCATCCGCGGTAAATCTTTTTGACCAGCTAAAGATCAACTCATCCAGTTCCGCCTGGTTATTGCCGCGCGCTATGTGAGTGCTGAACCTCTCGTCCATTGCCAATTCCGATTTTTGCATGGCCTCACACAGCCGAGTAAAAACGGAGTCCTGGTTGGCGCCCATGATGATCATGTCGTTATCCGCCGTGGGGTAGACGTTCGACGGAGCAATTTTTTCCAATATCGAACCGGTGCGTTCCCTGATTGTCCCGAGCTGGTCGTATTCCGGAACCGTGGATTCCATTACCCCCAAGACCGCTTCATAAATGGCTGAATCGACCACCTGGCCCAGTCCGCTACGCTGCCGGAATTGCAACGCCGACAGGGCGCCGATGGTAGCGAACATGGCGGCCAGCGAATCGCCGATGCTGATGCCGACCCGGCTGGGCGGCGTCGAAGGGTCGCCGACGATGTAGCGCAAGCCCCCCATGGCTTCACCGATGCCTCCGTAACCTGCCCGAGCGGAATAGGGGCCGTACTGGCCATAGCCGGAAACCCTGACCATGATGATGCCCTTGTTGCGCTTGGCGAGGTCGGCATACCCCAGACCCCATTTCTCCATGGTGCCCGGCCTGAAATTCTCCAGGACAATGTCCGCTTTCTCAACCAGTTCTCCGATGATGGTTTTGCCCTGTTGGGTTCTCACATCCAGGGTGATACATTTCTTGTTGCGGGCGATAACAGGCCACCAAACGGGTTCTCCCTTACCCCATTCACGCATTGGGTCGCCGCGTCCGGGTAACTCTATCTTGATAACCTGGGCGCCCAGGTCTGCAAGTAACTGCCCGCAGAACGGGCCGGCTATAAGTTGGCCGAGTTCGAGAACGCGCACCCCTTCCAATGCGCCTTGAACAGTAACATCGGAAGAGGTTTCACTTTCATGTAATGTATTATTCATAGTTAGCTACCAGAGTCTGCAGGCACGCACCCAACCCCAAAAAGCAAAGCGAATATTGGCTGCCATGATATATGGGAGCGACTCTGGGGGAAATGCAATTCGGCTTATCGAAAACCCTTGTGTATCAGGCAGTTACCTCAACTCCATTCCAGAATGCGATATGACCTTCAATGTTTTTTGCCGCAGCCTTGGTTTGCGGATAAAACCAGGCCGCATCCTCGTTTATTTCACCGTTGACTTCAAGGTTGTAGTAGTTGGCCACCCCTTTCCAGGGACAGTAAGTTTCAGTCTCACTCGGCGTGAACAGCTCCGACTTTATTGAATCCGCCGGGAAGTAGATATTGCCTTCCACTATCTCATAATCGTCGCTTTGCGCGAGTTCGACACCTCTCCAAACGGCCCTGGCCATGTTTCTTACCCCGTGATCAATGAAAGCGGCATATTATACCCGCACATCTCAGTGGAAACCACGCAAGCTGTGCCGGATTTACTCTTCCTGAACCAGCCTGTCCTGGATCAAACCATAAAATGAAGTATCACCCTTGAATAACCAGCCCAGGTGTTCACCACAGCTCCGGCAGGCGGCGAGTTTCCAGCTATGGCCCGGAAACCAGGTGTGCTCGGTCGTCGCCTCGCCCGCGGTCGAGCACCCCGGCGCATCTGCATAGCAGCCAAATTCGAAGGTAAACCCGGCAGGGTTGGTACGGCAATGGACAAACCGCCCTTGCTGCGTTGTTTTTTGACTGTTGTCCGTTATCGGATACAGACAAAACCGACAGAGGAGTCTTTTCTCTTTATCAGTGAACGCATCATCCTCAGGCATGCGCCCGGGTTTGATTTTATCCAGCGCAGTCGCGTCAAAAAAATACCAGGGACAGGTCACAACCATGTATTTCACTTTCACGCTAACAGCATGCTTTCAGTCAGCCATCGCCGCGGGGCGCCGTCGTGAGACAACCAGCTTATGTAACGCAAAGCGTGCCGGGGCAGGTATGCGTATCAATAAACCAGAACCCATAGGAACGGCGGCAGGCTGGTTTTCTTCGATCAGATAATCCAAAAAACGAACCGGCTCGGCAGCCGAATTCAGGCCTTTGATCACGACCGGGGGGATGCAAGCGTACCCGGTAGTTATAAGCAGTATCCATATAAACTGCTTATAACGCATTACAGGCAAAATCGCAAACAACTGCATGACCAGCTCTGTACTGATTTATAATCACGGGATTATCAATAGATAGAAGCGCTACAGATAAATGACAAAAGAAATCCTCCAGAACCCGGTCAGTAGATATATAAGACTGCTGCTGAAGATCGAAGCCCATGAGATCAGGGCCGCGGTCACGTCGTTTATCTTTATGTTTGTCCTCATGGTGGCTTATTACACGCTGCGGCCCGTCCGTGACGCCATGGCCAGTGACTGGTCCGATGCCGAGTTGAGCTGGCTGTGGACTTCCACCTTCGTCATCAGCATGG
>JAAXHV010000274.1:4872-6851 GCA_012270695.1 Gammaproteobacteria bacterium
ATCGGCGCCGTTGCCGGACCCGCTTTTCCGGTTTTTTTCTCAGCAACGCTAGGCGTTTATAATCTCATTTTGCTTGCGTCCGTGTTATTGCTACTCATCATTCCGTTGATTGCGCTTATGGAAAAACTGAAGCAGGAGGACCTGCATTATGGAAGCGTCAGCGAGAATCACGCGGACCGGGCGGCCCTGGGCGGCAATCCCTTCTCCGGTTTCGCCGACTTCCTGACCAACCGTTACCTGCTGGGGATAGGCTTGTTCATCCTGCTGTATACGGCCATGAGCACATTTGTTTATTTCGAACTGAAAAACATGCTGGCCGAATTCGATCGCGCCACCCGCTCACAATACTGGGGTGTGATGGATTTGATCGTTAATTCCCTCGCCGTGCTCACAGCCCTGTTTGCCACCAACCGCCTGGCTGTCCGGTTCGGGTTGACCGTCACTCTATCGATAGTCCCCGTCGTCATCGTCGCCGGCTGGTTGCTCGTGGCGGTTTCTCCCTTGCTCATGGTGCTGATGGGTCTGCAAATCGTTCGCCGTGCCGGCAACTACGCCATCACCCGGCCCGGCCGGGAAATGCTGTTTACCCAGGTGAGCCGGCAAACACGCTTCAAGACAAAACCGGTCATAGACATAGTGGTCTACCGGGGCGGTGACATGCTGAGCAGCTGGGTGTATACCGGCCTGGCCCAGGGATTTGGACTGGGGCTGGCGGGCATAGGACTGGTCGGCGCAGGTATTGCGTTTTTATGGGCAATCGTGGCAGTATTCATAGGGAATGCCTATGACCATGACCGCCTGCACAGCGGTACAACTAAACCTGGTGAACCGGAATGAAACAGCTCACACTCTCGCGCCGCAACTTCATAAAACATGCCTGGACCGGACCCGTCGCAGTCAGTGTCCTGCCCGGCATGTTGTCTGCCATGACTGGTGAGGCGATCAAGCGTGTCATCCCCGCCAGTGGCGAGGAACTGCATATCATGGGTATGGGCACCTCCCGTACTTTTACCCGTGCCACGTCCTTGGAACAGCTCGGTGAGGTCATGCAGGTGTTTTTTGACCACGGCGGCCAGATGATCGATTCATCGCCCATGTATGGTCCGGCGGAAGGCATCGTGGGCGAGTTGCTCAAAACCACGCAAAACACCTCTGCGTTATTCGCCGCCACCAAGGTCTGGACCTATGGCAGGGAGGCCGGCATTCGCCAGATGAACGAATCCATGCAACTCATGGGCGTCCGGAAGATGGACCTTATGCAAATCCACAACCTGCGCGACTGGAAAATACATCTCAAGACGCTGCGGGAATGGAAGGAACAAGGGCGCATCCGCTACCTGGGCATCACCACCTCGCACGGCCGTTTCCATGAGGAACTGGAGGCCATAATGAAAACGGAACCCTTGGATTTCGTCCAACTGAGCTACAACATTGCCAAGCGCACCACTGACGCACGCTTGCTGCCGCTCGCCATGGACAAGGGTATCGCCACCATCATCAACCGTCCCTATCAGCGGGGAAATTTATTCCGGAAAGTCAGGGGCAAGCCCTTGCCGGACTGGGCCGGGGAGATCGATTGCGCCAGTTGGGGACAATTTTTCCTGAAATTCATAGCCGGCCACCCGGCCGTGACCTGTATCATACCGGCCACCACCAAGCCCGGACACATGCTGGACAACATGGCCGGCGGCAAGGGTCTTGTACCGGATGCAGCGTTGCGGAAGCGCATGATCAACTACCTGGAGGCGCTGTAAAACTCCAGCCCGGCAAATTCCGATGCAGATTTATCAGGTCGGCGGCGCGGTACGCGATGAACTCCTGGGAATCGAGGTAAAAGATCGCGACTGGGTTGTTGTCGGCAGCACACCCGAAGAAATGATCGCGCTGGGTTATAAGGCCGTCGGCAAGGAGTTTCCCGTTTTTATTCACCCCGACTCCGGCGAAGAGTACGCCCTCGCCCGTACCGAACGTAAGGCGGG
>JAAXHV010000001.1 GCA_012270695.1 Gammaproteobacteria bacterium
GCACACGCCAGACATAAAAAGCTTATCAAGCAGGCCAAGGGCTACCACGGCCGTCGGAAAAATGTATACCGGGTGGCCAAACAAGCAGTTACAAAAGCCGGCCAATACGCCTACCGGGATCGGCGCCAGCGCAAACGGCAGTTTCGCGCGCTCTGGATCACCCGCATCAATGCGGCGGCCAGGGAGAACGGCCTGTCCTACAGCCGTTTTATGGATGGGTTGCACAAAGCGGATATTCAAATTGATCGGAAACTGCTGGCAGATATGGCCGTAAATGATAAAACCGCGTTTGCCCGATTGGCAGAACAGGCCAGACAGTATATGTAGATGGGAAAAAGGCTTTGAGCCTGGCCTGTCCGCGTAACATCCTGCCTTTTATTTACCATGTCCGATCTCCGGGATTTACTAGAACGGGCGCTCAATGAAGTTGCCGGAGCCAGAGATGAACGCAGCCTGGACGATGCACGTATTCGTTATCTGGGCAAAAAGGGAGAGGTCACACAAGGCCTGAAACGGCTGGGCAGTTTGCCCGAGTCAGAAAGACCCGCAGCGGGCCAGGCAATCAACCGGGCCAAGCAACAACTGCAGGAGGCGTTGAACAGGCGTAGAACGGAGTTGCGGGATGAGCAGTTGTCGCAGCGTCTGGCCGAGGAAAGAATCGATATAACTCTGCCGGCCCGCGGTCAGTTTACCGGCGGACTACACCCGGTCACGCTGACACTGCAGGAAATCGAGCGTCTGTTTGTGGAGATTGGGTTTACCGTGGTGGACGGACCCGAGATTGAGGATGACTACCACAATTTTGCCGCCCTCAATATCCCGGAGCATCATCCGGCCCGGGCCATGCACGATACTTTTTACTGTAACGCGGACCTGCTGCTGCGCACCCATACCTCTAATGTCCAGATCCGCTATATGAATGAAACCCGGCCGCCGCTGCGGGTCATCGCGCCGGGCCGGGTATATCGGTGTGATTCAGATATGACGCACACGCCCATGTTCCACCAGGTGGAGGGCATCATGGTGGATGAGGGCGTCACCTTTGCCCACCTGAAAGGGGTACTGGAGGAGTTTGCGGCACACATATTCGGCGCCGGCGCCGACACCAGGTTCCGCCCCTCTTACTTCCCGTTTACCGAACCTTCCGCGGAAGTGGATATTCTCGGTGACAACGGCTGGCTGGAGATACTAGGATGCGGCATGGTGCATCCGACGGTTCTGGAAAACGTCGGTATCGACAGTCGGAAATATTCCGGGTTTGCCTTCGGCATGGGCGTGGAGCGCATCGCCATGTTGCGCTACGGCATAAATGACATCCGCCTGTTTTTTGAGAACGACCTGCGGTTTTTAAGACAATTCAATTGAAAACATAAACCGTTTATCGCCCTATTGATTTTATAAACTCTGTGTGCTCTGTGCTCTCTGTGGTGGAATAATCGACTATGAAATTCAGCGAACAGTGGCTGCGCGAGTGGGTGGACCCGCCCATTTCAACCGAGACCCTGGCAGATCAGCTCACCATGCTTGGTCTGGAGGTGGAGGACGTGGTTACTGCGGGACCAAAACTGAACGGTGTGGTGGCAGGCCGGGTGGAGGCAGTTGAAAAACACCCCCATGCGGACAAGCTTTCTGTATGTACGGTAAGAAAAGACGCAGGGGCGCCGGTTACCGTCGTGACCGGGGCGCCAGGAGTGAAATCGGGGCGTTGTTACCCGTATGCCGGTATCGACGCCGTGTTACCCGCATCCGTGAAAATACAGGAGGCGGAGATCCGCGGGGTGACATCTTCCGGCATGCTCTGTTCAGCGGCTGAACTGGGCCTGTCGGAGGAGACTGAAGAGTTGTTTCTATTGGCTGACGATTGCATACCCGGCGCCGCGTTATCCCGTGTGCTGTGCCTGGATGACCAGGTATTTGACATCGGCCTTACGCCTAATCGCGGT
Source organism: Gammaproteobacteria bacterium (assembly GCA_012270695.1). Classification (GTDB taxonomy): domain Bacteria; phylum Pseudomonadota; class Gammaproteobacteria; order Eutrophobiales; family Eutrophobiaceae; genus JAAXHV01. The sequence goes on from JAAXHV010000001.1 coordinate 1,944, forward strand.
GATTGTTTGAGTATTAACGGAGTAGCCCGGGAAATCGCGGTCGCCAACCGAATGCCCTTTGACCCCCCCGCCGACAACTCCCCGGTTGCTGCCGTTCATGGACGCTCGCGCAGTATCAACCTGGCGGCTCCTGACGGTTGCCCGCGCTACCTGGGACGGATCGTCAACGACATCGATATATCACGCCCCAGCCCGTTGTGGTTGCGGGAGAAGTTGCGCCGTTGCGGACTGCGCAGCCTGAACGCAGTGGTTGATATCACCAACTACGTGATGCTGGAAATGGGGCAGCCCCTGCATGCCTTCGATAATGACAGGTTAAGCGGCGCCATAACCGTGCGTTATGCTGCTGCGGGCGAGGAAATTGCCCTGCTGGACGGAGCATCCCGGGCAATGCCGGCAACGACCCTGGTGATTGCCGATGCGGAACGGGCGCTGGCCATGGCCGGCGTCATGGGCGGACTGGAATCAGCCGTCAGCGCGACCACTCGCCACGTTTTCCTGGAAAGCGCGTTTTTTACCCCGCTCATTGTAGCCGGCCGCGCTCGGCAGTTCGGCCTGCATACGGATGCATCCCATCGCTTCGAACGGGGAGTGGATTTTATGTTGCAACGCCGGGCCATGGAGCGCGCCACACAATTAATCCTTGATACCTGCGGGGGAGAACCGGGGCCGGTGACCGAGGCGGTGGCTGAACGGGCATTGCCGAAACAGCAGACAGTGGGTCTGAGGCCGACGGCGGTAGAGGGACTACTGGGTGAACCCATCGATATGGAGGAATGTGTGGGGATTTTAACCCGTCTCGGCCTGGAGGAGACAGCGAGCGACGCTGACAGCCGCTGTTTCAGTGTGCCTTCCCACCGTTTCGATATTACGCTTGAGGCAGATTTGATAGAAGAGATTGCCCGTATCCACGGCTATCGGAACATCAGGAGCGCGCTGCCGGCGGCGCACCTGGCTATGCGCAAACCCGGTTTCCGGGAGCGTCTTGACCTTATGCGCCGGGTATTGGTCCAGCGCGGCTACCAGGAGGCTATCACCTACAGTTTCGTCAGCGATGCCCTGCAATCCCGATTGTTTCCGGACGTTGAGAGCATCGCCCTGGTCAATGCCATCTCCAGCGATATGGAACGGATGCGTCTCAGCCTGTGGCCGGGCTTGCTGACGGGCGCGCGCCATAATCTCAATCGGCAACAGGAGCGCGTGCGCCTGTTTGAAACCGGCAAGGTTTTCAGCCGCGCGGGTGAGATTCAGCAATCGCCGGTCATCGGCGCATTGAGCTACGGAAAAGTAGCGCCGGAACAATGGGACAATCCGTACCAGTCCGGCAATTTCTACGATATCAAGTCCGATGTGGAAGCCGTGATATCAGCCGGTTACGGCCAATTGCCACTGGCTTACCGGCCTGTTGCCGTTGCCGCGCTGCATCATGGCAAATCGGCGGAGATCATTTACCAGGGACAACGGATTGGCCTGCTCGGAGCGCTCCACCCGGCAATACAATCTCACCTGGAAATTGAACGGGAGGTCTACCTGTTTGAGCTGTTTCTGGAGCATATCCCTGAAAGAATACACCTGAAATATAAGGAAATTTCCAGATTCCCCATAGTCAGACGGGACCTGTCCGTTGTGGTCGATGAGGACATTCCGACAGCAGACCTGCTGCACAGCATAAACAATATCAAGTTGGATTTGGAGACACCCTTAGCGGGGCAAGGAACGGAGGCAATGGGCGCGTCCAATTACCTGACGGACCTGGAGTTGGTGGACGTATTCCAGGGGGGATCTATTGCCCATGGAAAAAAAAGTGTAACATTGGGCTTGACCTTTCAGCGAATTTCAGACACTCTTATAAATCAACAGGTGGATCACATGATGACTCAGATACTGGAGTGCCTTAGTAGGATATTTGGCGCACAGTTGAGAGAATGAGATGGCAGCACTGACAAAAGCAGATATGGCCGAGAGGCTGCATCAACAGGATGGCCTGAATAAGCGGGAGGCTAAGGAAATAGTGGAAATGTTTTTTGAAGAGATACGCTCAGCACTGGAAGCGGGAAATCAGGTCAAGCTCTCTGGCTTTGGCAACTTTGAACTGCGAAACAAAAGACAGCGACCGGGGCGCAATCCCAAGACCGGCGAAGAAATTCCCATCAGTGCGCGCCGGGTCGTAACGTTTCGTCCCGGACAAAAACTGAAAGCGCGAGTAGAGGCTTATGCTGGAACCGGCACTGAATAGCGAATTGCCCCCGATTCCGAGTAAACGATACTTTACCATCGGGGAAGTCAGCGAGTTGTGCGCAGTCAAACCTCATGTATTACGCTACTGGGAACAGGAATTCCCCCAACTGAAACCCCTGAAACGGCGCGGCAACAGGCGTTATTACCAGCGTCAGGACGTTATTTTGATCAGGCAGATCAGAAGTCTGCTTTATGAGCACGGGTTTACTATCGGCGGCGCGAGACTACGTTTGTCAGGCGATGAGGCCAGGGAAGATTCCAACCAGAGCCAGCAGATTATCCGCCAGTTGTGCACTGAACTGGAAAAAGTCAGGGATCTGTTGCGACGTTAATTCCTGACTGGACCCCGTTTATCAGTCTCTATCCATCCCTGTATGACCCTGCTTGCAACATGCGGGGCGGTGCCGGACCGTTTTAATCCGGGGTTGAGAGTAACGCAATAATGGTAGTGGATGTTGGGCCGGGGCGTGGCGCAGTCTGGTAGCGCACTGCAATGGGGTTGCAGGGGTCGGAGGTTCGAATCCTCTCGCCCCGACCAATTCAATTCCGTCCCCTTTTGAAAAACCAGCCCGCATCAAGCGCACTCTGTAGTGAGGGCATACTGAACAGATTACCATAACTCATTGACAACAAACATGTATCCAATAGCAACTAGCGGCCTGGTGAGAAATGCGGGCTAACAACCGAATGAGATCACTGTTTGTCCTGCTGGGCTGTCTGAGTCTGGTCGCCGGAGGTTGTGGAGACCAGAAAACCGCGATACAGGCTTTCGATGACGGGGATTATGGAACCGCGTATAAGCTGTTCAAGCCCAGGGCCGAGGCCGGCGATAGCGAAGCGCAGAATTACCTGGGCGTGCATTATTATCTGGGCCTGGGCGTAAAAAGGGATTGGCGTCAGGCACTGCGATGGTATGAAAAAGCGGCAAAACAGGGAGAGCCCAAGGCACAACTCAACTATGGCCTGATGTTTCATAACGCATACGGCACGGACAAGGACCTCGCCGCAGCTTTCATGTGGTATTATGCTGCTTACCGGCAGGGCAACTCTACTGCGGAGCTGTATATGGATTCCCTTGCGGCGGAGAACAAGCTGAACCCGAACCAGATAAATTACGCCAAGCTCCAGGCAAAACAATACATTACCAACCCCGTAGTTGCAGGGCGGCCCGCCGAAGGCAAGTTGTTTCGCGGTCAGCAACAAATCGCTATCAGCCCGTAATGTGTGGTATCGTCGGTGCGGTTGCGGAAAGGGATGTTACCCCTATTCTCCTGGAAGGATTACGACGCCTGGAGTATCGCGGATACGATTCCGCCGGAATTGTAGTCGTTAATAAAACTGCCGGTTTCGACCGCCTGAGGGTCCAGGGCAAGGTCAATGAACTGGCGCAATCGGCCGGCGCATCATCTCTTTACGG
>JAAXHV010000275.1:0-4809 GCA_012270695.1 Gammaproteobacteria bacterium
GGGCAATGTTCACATCACCTGTGATCAAGCCGCCATGCAGGCCCTCGTAAAGCATTAAATCCGTGTTTTCAGGCAGGGGGTTCCAGGGCGTCAGTGTGCCGGGCGTTCCGCCGTGGCGCGCAGCATCGGCGTCATTATGAATATAATGCCGTTGTTTACCCGTGCCGTATTCGGCATATTCCTTGAACCCGGCTTCGAGCTCCGTGAACATGTTTCCTTCCGGGCCGAAGTGGGTAATGTGTCTGCCTTCGCGCATGGCTTGCCTTGCCCGGCGCTCCATTTCCTCACGGTCATAGCGATGGTAGCTGTCTCCTTCTATCACGGCTGCCTTGATCCCCTGGCGGTTGAAAATTTTTTCGAATGCCTCCTTGATATTGGTCGTCCCGGCCCCCGATGAGCCGGTGACTGCGATTATGGGGTGTTTTTTTGACATGCTGTTCGTATAAATGGAGCGGCTTGGGTTGTTAACACAGCAAGCCGTGAGGATGATACTGTATACTTTCCCCACATAGCGCCGGTTTCATTAATGATTTTGCCACCATGAAGCAAAAAAAATCCACTGATCTTGAACTTTACTTGCGCTTGTTGACTTATGTAAAGCCCTACCTGAGGATTTTTCTCGTAGCCATGCTTGCCATGGCGACCCTGGCCTTGACCAGCCCGGCAATTGCAGCATTATTCAAAAACATTACAGAAGGTGTTTTCCAGCACGCCGAGATCGACCTGATGACGCGTGTGGTGTTTCCGATCATCCTGGTCTTTTTTGTCGTCGCGGTTTCGTCATATATCAGCAGGTATGCCCTGGCCTGGATCGCAGACAGGCTGGTAATGGACCTGCGTGTAGAGATGTTCAGTCGCTTGTTGTCTGTATCCTGCGCGGACCTGAACCGGCACACCGCCAGCAGCCTGATCTCGAAATTTACCTTTGACGTGACTCAATTGAAGGAGGCCGGAACCAACGTCATCACCACCTTGAGCAGAGACACCCTGAGCATTATCGGGCTGGTGGCGTGGATGGCCTATATTGACTGGTTGATGACGTTGCTCGCAATTGTTGCCGGACCGTTTATTTTATTCGTATTGCTGGTGCTGCGCCTGCGTTTACGCAGGATGAGCCGGTTAGTACAGGATTCCATGGCAGACCTGCACCACGTGCTTGACGAAACCATCGCCGGACACCGGATCATTAAAATCTTTGCCGCAGGGGAACAGGAAGCTGAAAGATTCAGGCAACAGGCCAATGCCAATCGACGCTTTATCATGAAGTTCGTGGCGGCTTCCGCAGCAAGTACACCAGCGATTAATATCATCACGGCCGTTGTACTGGCGGCCATTGTCTATGCAGCCGCGGCGCACGCTGCGGCAGATAATATAACCGTGGCGGAATTCAACTCTTTTTTTGCCGCGTTACTGATGCTGCTAAGTCCTTTGAGGAGACTGTCACGCATTAATGAAGACCTGCAAAGAGGGCTGGCAGCAAGCGAGAGCGTGTTTACATTTATCGATCAGGAGGCGGAAGCAGACGCCGGCGAGGTTTCTGTCGGTAGGCTGGCCGGGTCCATTGAAATACATGACCTGAGTTTTGCATACGGCGAAGAGACCGGGCCGGTGTTGCAAAATATATCGTTGACCGTTAAACCGGGCCAGTCCGTCGCAGTGATCGGACCCTCCGGAAGCGGCAAGACGTCCCTGGTTAACTTAATCCCGCGATTTTATGAACAAGCCAGTGGCAAGATCCGGGTGGACGGGTATGACATCCGCGACCTTTCCCTGGCCCGGCTGCGGGAGAATATCGCCCTGGTGAGTCAGGATGTGGTCTTGTACAACGACACGGTATTCAATAACATCGCCTATGGCAGCAACCGCACGGCAACCGCCGAACAGGTCCGGGACGCGGCCCGGCAGGCCGATGCCCTGGCATTTATTGAAGCCCTTGAAAACGGCTTTGACACCGTTGTCGGTAATGACGGGTCGCGGCTGTCTGGCGGGCAACGACAGCGAATTGCGCTGGCGCGAGCGCTGTTGAAGGATGCCCCCATCCTGATTCTGGACGAGGCCATGGCCGCCCTCGATACTGAATCGGAACGCAGTATCCAACGCACCCTGGATTCAATCAGGCAGGACAGAACCTGCATTATCATTGCCCACCGCCTGACCACCATCGAAAACGCGGATCATATATTCGTCTTGGATAACGGCAGGCTGGTCGAGTCGGGCACGCATTGCCAACTGATTGCACAGGGAGGGGTTTATTCCCGCTTATATGATGACAGCGAAAACGGCATTATTGCGTCCTGATATTCCCCGTCTCAGGGTCTGGCCCGCATTTCTCATCAGATGATGCATCGTCTCATTGGCCCTTTTATTCACGATACATATCCCAGGGTGTCTTGCCTTCCGGCAACTTGTCCCGACTGGTTAATTCCTCCTTGGGAACACCGGCCTTCAGTTGTGCACACATTTCATCCGGGTCAAAGATGATGCCCATAAAATTCTCGTCAAAGGCGCCGGACGTGAAAAATTCCAATAACTCTTCACCAAAAAGGTTATCGCATAGCAACTCCACGCGGTTGAGATCGGGGTCTTTATAGTACAAGGACGTCGTTGGACCATGAAGAATTGGCCAATACGGTTCTATACCTTTACTCTTAAGGCGCTCGAAGGTAAACAACAACTGCTCAAGGTCTTCATACGTAAAGGCAAAATGATTCAGCCCCCAGGACTTGTCACGCGGTTTAACGACGTGCGGCACGGAAGCGATCGCGATGCGATGATGTTCTTCATCAAACCCGAGAAATGCCACGTCATCATTGGCATAAGCAATCTCCGCTTCAAACACTTTCATATACCAGTCAACCATATTCTCGTAATTACTGGGATGGGTATTGATGACGATATGGGACATTCTGATCGGGGCCACTTTACCCCGTTGCCTGGCAGGAACAGCCAGTTTTGCATTGTATTTTTCCATCGTTGATACCTCAACCTGGTGGATATCTGTAGTATCAGTCTCCGCTGATATTGATCACGATCTTTCCCTGTGCCTGTCCGGTCTCGCAGTACTTATGGGCGGCTACCATTTCTTCGAGAGAGTAAACTCTGTCTACCACCGGACGAATCTTGTTTGCCTCAACCAGGCTGGTAATTGCCTCAAGGGCCTGGCCATTGGGATTAAAAAAAGACCAGAAATAGCATCGTCCGTATCGCCGCTGTACCTCAGCGCGCTTTTGGAAAATTTCCTCAGCAAGGCGGACACCTTCGTCCAGGCCATACTGGTCGGTGAGCGTCATTTTTGGCGAACAGATAGTAACGTACACGGCGCCGGCATGCTTTTTCAGAACACTGAGCAGCTTTTCGTCGAAATCGTCTTCGACCCCCTCAATGTAACCTTTGCCGCGCATAGTTTCAAAATCGCTTGGCTTGCCGATAGTATCAAACGCGGCATCATAGTCACTCAATAATTCGGTGAAATCCTGCTTACTGTAATCAATGACTTCATCAGCTCCCAAACGTTTTACCAGCTCAACATTGCGCGAACTGCAAATACCAGTGACATAGGCTCCCCATGACTTCATTAACTGCACGGCAAAGCTCCCTACTCCACCGGCAGCTCGAGGTATGACAATCTTGCGGCCTGCACAGTTATCAGCATTCAGGTCGGCCTTATCAACCAGGGCCACCCAGGTCGTGAGCGCAACAAACGGCAGGGATGCTGCTTCCTGGTGACTGACATTGCGAGGTTTCAAAGCAGCGTGCTCGGCCTTGACTGTCGCATATTCTGCATAACAACCGATAGGTGGCGCTGCATATACTTCATCCCCTGGAGAGAATTCCGTTACGTTGCGACCAGTTGCCGCCACTACACCAGATATGTCTCTGCCCAGAATCAGTGGCAGGTCTCCCCAGAGAGTTGAAAAAATATTGCGGCCATAACCCTCACGCGCCACGCAATCAACTGGATTTATCGCAGTTGCTTTAACCTTGACCAGAATTTCATCATCGGCTGGTTGCGGGACAGGTGTATCCCTGGAAAGTACCAGCACATCTTCTGCCGAACCATAGCGTTCGATCTTTACTGCGCGCATCGCGCCAATCGCTGAACTCATCTCAGGGGCTTGTAAACATAATTTGGTGGCGTTTCTATAACCTTGTTTTCAATCACACCTATACCTTGTACTTCAACGCGCACGACATCCCCGACCATCAGAAATTGTGGCGGATCCATTAATGCGCCAACACCTGCGGGCGAACCGGTAGTGAGGATATCACCTGGCTCCAATGTAAATACGCTTGATAATTCTGCGATCATTTCGTCGCAGTTGTGCAGAAACTCATCTGTCTTGCCGTCCATCCGGATTTCCCCATTAACCCATGTTTTCAAAATTAAATCATAGGGGTCCGGTATTTCGTCCGCCGTTACAATCCACGGCCCGGTGGGCCCATGCGTATCAAATGATTTCCCCAGAGTGGTAGTAGGTGCGCGTAGCTGCCAGTCGCGAACACTGACGTCATTGCATACGGTATAACCTGCTATAACGTCATAAGCATCCTCTTTCGATACGTTACGGCAGCGTTTGCCTACGACTATTGCCATTTCCCCCTCATAATCCAGTTCTCCGGATACATCCGGCATGTGAATATTATCGTAAGGGCCATTGATACAGGTTACCTGTTTGTTGAACCAGGTCTGATATGGCGAAAACTTCAATGGTATGCCGGCAGCCTTTACTTCTTCGAGGTGTGATCTGGTATTACCGCCGATACCTAAAAACTTTCTCGGATTGGGTACAGGCGCTTCAAGCCGGACTT
>JAAXHV010000275.1:4920-15567 GCA_012270695.1 Gammaproteobacteria bacterium
AGTTCCGGCGCGCTTTGTGATAAGTCGACTACTGTGTCATCGACCACAACCCCGATTCGAGTTAGTTTTGAGTGGGTGAAAGTCACAAGCTTCATTATGATTGCCTCGTTGATGATGACCAATCCCGGGACCAGTCGAGACTGTCAACGGTATTGTGAGTGGGTATATATTCTGCACCAACCCATCCTGAATAGCCGATCTCATCAATTTTTTTGAAGATTTCAGAAAATTTGATAACGCCTGTCCCCGGCTGGTGCCGGCCCGGCGCATCAGCAAACTGAATATGGCCGATATGCAGGGCAAATTGTGTTAAAGCATCGATCACATTACCTTCAGAGACCTGGCGGTGATAAATGTCGAACTGTAATTTCAAGTTTTCCCGCCGCACATGATTGATGCAGGCAACCGCATCAGCGGTAGTCTGGATAAAATACCCCGGAACATCGTTACCGTTTATGGGTTCCACCAATGCCTGGGCATTTATCCGTGCCAGCATATCTGAACCATACTCAAGATTATCTATCAAGGTTGCACGGTTGGCTTCGGGATTGCGACCAACCCTGCCGGCCAGAATGTTCACCCGCGGACACTGCAGGATTTGCGCGTACTCGCAGGCAATCTCGATACCTTCCCTGAACTCCTCCTTGCGGTTCGGTTGACAGGCGATACCGGGTTCCCTGCGGGACTGATCACCGCCGGGCGCGTTAATGAGAACGATGGAGACGTCTGCCGCCTCGGCCTGTTCAGCAAGCTGTGCAGCAGGAAACGCATAGGGGAACTGGATATCTACGCCGGTGAAACCGGCAGCCGCGGCCGCGGCAGATCGATCCAGGAACGGCAATTCTGTAAACATCATACTGATATTGACTGAAAATCTGGGCATGGCGGTGTAAGGCTAGCTCCTTTTCCCTGTATCGAACTGTCTCATCAAATTTTCAACGTCCGTGTGTAAATAACCCTTATTTGCAACACTCTGATAAATTTCTTCCGCGGCGCCGGTCATGGGTAAAGGGGCATCCAGAGACTGTGCATATTGCAGGGCATTTCTGACATCCTTGAGCATAGTATGTATCTCACCGATTTTTTCTGCGTCCTGCCCGCCCGCCATGCGCGGCCCGTAAATCTGCAACGGCAGGGAGTCTGCAAAACCACCTTGTAACGCTTCAGGTATCCGCTCTGTATTGATGCCGGCAATGCCTGCAAGATTGATTGCTTCGGCGATTACCGCCAGATTACAACTGACAATCACCTGATTACACAGTTTGGTAACCTGCCCACAACCTGACGGACCCATGTGTGTAATGCGCTGGGCGAGTTGCGCGAAGATCGGCCGGGCACGCTCAACATCAGCTTTCTCGCCGCCGCACATGATCACCAGCCTGCCGTGTTGTGCTCCACTTACACCCCCCGACACCGGGGCATCTATCCAACGCATACCCGTTTTCTGCCGTAACTGTTGCGCAATGCGCAGAGTGTCGCGGGGCAGAATGCTGGAAAAATCGATCACCAGCTTTTCTTCCCCGGCGTTGTTAACGATGCCCCCGGCTCCAAGAACGACCTGTTCTACTGCAACACCGTCAGTCAGGCACAATAAGACAATATCGGCATTGGCCGTTACTTCAGCGGGAGACCCGGCAATTCTGGCGCCGGCGGCGCCGAGTTCTTCGAGCTTTGCCGCGGTCCGGTTATGTACTACCACACTCCTTCCCGCATCGAGTAAACGCAATACCATTGGTTTGCCCATTTTCCCGGTGCCGATAAAGCCCAGGGTGATCTTATCCGTCATCCGCCTGTACCTCCTCTATCGGCCAAACAACGTTGCCGCGATGCGTAACAGCACCAAGGTGCGAAGAACCAACCTGGGTTGCGTATTTCTGCAACACTCCTGCTAAGCTGGAAGCATCAGGGACCTGCCATTGTTCAGTCCGTCGTTGAAGTTCATCGTCAGAAATCAGAAGATCGAGGGTTGTCCTGTTTACATCAATACGAATTCGATCGCCGTTTCTAATAAGTGCGATAACGCCACCGTCAGCCGCTTCAGGAGCGATGTGTCCTACACAAATTCCTCGTGTAGCGCCGGAAAACCGACCATCAGTCAATAACGCGACTTTCTCTCCCAGCCCCTTGCCATAAATCAGCGAAGTAACCCCTAACATTTCGCGCATACCCGGCCCACCCTTGGGCCCTTCGTTGCGAATCACGATGACAGAACCCTCTATACTTGTTTGTTGCATGACTATCTTCATACACTCTTCTTCACTTTCAAAAACAAGCGCCGGCCCTTCAAAAAACAGAGACTTGAGGCCGGCTACCTTCAACAACGCCCCATCAGGGCAAAGATTGCCTTTCAATACCATCAAACCACCAGCCATTGACAAGGGATCAGTCAATGGTCTGATGACCCGGCCATCCGGCTCACCTGCACATTGAAGTTGTTCGGACAAGGTTTTACCTTCTATGGTCAGGCAGTCTCCATGCAGGTATCCACCATCCAATAATACTTTTAATATAATCGATACACCTCCGGCATTGTGCACATCCTTTGCCAGAAACCTGCCGCCCGGCTTCATATCGGCAATCAGCGGTGTACTCCGGAAAATCTCTGCCATATCATCCAGACTGAAACGGATACCGGCTTCATGGGCAATCGCAGGAATATGCAAAGCGGCATTGGTTGAACCTCCCGTAGCCGCCACGACTACACAGGCATTCTCCAGACTCTTTCGAGTAATCAGGTCCCGTGGTAATGGGCCATCATTTTGCAAAATCTCTATCACCCTTTTTCCTGCTCTGTATGCCAGGGCTTCACGTGCTTCATATACCGCCGGTACAACGGATGAATCAGCCAGCGCAAGGCCAAGCGCCTCGGACACCATTCCCATAGTATTTGCGGTAAATTGCCCCGGACAGGACCCAACGGTGGGAATACTGCATTGTTCCAATTTATCGAGATGCGCCCGCGTCATTTCTCCGGCAAGTACTGCGCCCACGCCTTCTGTTACGTCCAGGATGGTCACCTCTTCTCCATGCAGGTTCCCGGGCAGGGAACTGCCCCCATACATAAAGACTGCAGGTGAATTACAGCGCACCATGGCCATCATGATGCCCGGCAATGTCTTGTCACAGCCGGCAAAACCGACCAGGCCATCGTAAGCGTGCCCACGCATTACCGCTTCAATGCTGTCTGCGATCAATTCGCGTCCAATCAGGGAAAAGCGCATGCCCAGGTGATTCATGGACATGCTGTCAGCGACCGAGATGGTTGCGAACTCACGAGGTATTGCTCCAGCATCAATGATGCCGGCCTTGGCAGCCTGTGCCTGTTGCGACAGGTTTATATTACAGGGAGTAGTTTCTCCCGCAGTTGTTACAACCCCAATAAACGGTTTATCAAAATCATCATCGCCGAGTCCCATGCCACGCAAAAAAGCGCGGTGAGGCGAACGGGTGAGTCCCTTGGTGGTAATGCCGGACCGTAAGCCAGGTTTATTCTTCTCTGACACCATTTCCAGGACAGTTATTGAATCGGCTAATATTCACTGATCCAATCCGGCAAAATCACACCGTTTTCCTGCACGTATTGTTCCCACAAGGCAATTAACTCACTGAGTTTTTGAGGATATCGCGCAGATAAATCGTGCATCTCGGCCAGGTCAACCGCCAAATTATAAAGTTGCCACTGTTCGGTTTTTATCCCATCCACCCAAGGTTCCCATTTTTTCTGATCAGGTTGCCAGACGATCTTCCAATCGCCTTTGCGATAAGCGCGTTTGCCCAGCAATTCCCAACCCGTTGAAAATTCTCTGTCACTGACTGACACTGCCCTATTGCTGAGCAGCTTCACAAGAGAACGACCCTGCAGGGGCAACACTTTATGCCCATTAAATTCTGTCACGGGGTGACTGACCTTTGCAAATTCCAATAACGTCGGCATGACATCCATTACCGTCAGAACTTCCTTGCGAATCCCGTCACCCTGAATAACTGCCGGATAGCGTATGAACGCCGGCACACGGATACCGCCTTCCGTGGTAAATCCTTTAAACATTCGAAAAGGGCCGACGGCAGCCCGTGCCCAGTTCGGCCCCAGCATGACGTACGAGTCCGGCCTGCCCATGTTGCCATAGCTGTTATCGCAACATTGATGGGACCATTCCTGCAGTGGTACCAGGCCGTCATCAAGACGATGGCCTTCCGCGCCGTTGTCGGACATGAAAAAAACAAGTGTATTGTCATACTCGTCAACGTCTTTCAGGTAATCTATCACTCGCCCAAAATGCCTATCCAGATCATCAATCATCGCAGCATAGATCTCCATGCTCTTTGCAGATACCTTGCGTTCCTGTTCAGACAGTTGGTCCCATGGCTTTTCCGCGGGTAATGGCGGGGACGCCTCGGTATCGGCAGGAATGATGCCCAACTCCTTGAGACGCTGAAACCGTTGCGCGTGTAAAACGTCATATCCCTGATCGTATTTACCGTTGTATTTTTCTATGGATGCTTCGGGCGCCTGTAACGGGAAATGCACCGCAGTAAAAGCGAGATAGGCAAAAAATGGTTTTGTGTCGTCAAGACCTTGATCGATATAATCGATCATCTTGCTGGCGTAAAAGCGTGTCGAATAGAAATCTGCGGGCAAACTATCGAGTTTCTTGCCGTTTTCCCGGTAAATAGCCAGTCCCGGCCCGGAAAGTGATTGCATGTTGCTGAAGTGTCCGGCGCCGGATTCCGTCAATACATAGGATTTTTCAAAGCCCCTGGCGGCCGGGCTGTGCTCTTCGCTGTCTCCAAGATGCCATTTGCCGGTTATGTAAGTATGATAACCTGCAGCCTGTAACAGTTCCGGCAATGAGACAACGCCGTTCCTGAGATAGCCTTCGTAGCCGATTTGCCCTTTTTGATTATCTGCAAGCTTTGCGTACAGGTTTCCTACACCAGCCCGATGATTATCCATTCCGGACAGCAACATGGCTCGAGTCGGCGAACACATTGATGAGCTGTAAAACTGCGAAAACATTTGTCCTTCCCTGGCCAGTGCATCAAGATTCGGCGTATCAATTTCACTGCCGTAGACTCCGAGATCGGTGTAGCCCAGGTCGTCCGCAACGATAAGCAGAATATTCGGCCGGGACGATACCTGCCCGGCAGGCTGAGCATTTTCAACAACGTTGCGGGAAGATTGGGGAACGGCAGAAAAAGAACAAATTGTAAATAACAGCGCAAGTACCATGGCAGACAAAAACCACTTCTGTTCTCTTTTGATACCGGTATCTGCCACCTGTTCACCTCTCTGTCCGTGTCTGGGGCGTATGGCTTTAATAACACTCAACCAAGTACGAAAGTCAATCGTCTTCCGTCACAAAGTCAGACACTCTTCTCGACATCATGATAATAGCGAATAGGGCTACTGCCGCAGGAACCGCGGCAACAAGGAAGATTTTATCGATATCAAGGTTCAGGCCGACGAGGATTCCGCCGATCAAGGGTCCGACGATAGACCCGACGCGCCCTGCTGCAATACTCCAGCCAGTACCTGCACTACGAATTTCAACCGGATAGTTGGTTGCAGCGATGGCGCTGATATTCAATTGTGCCCCAACAAAGGTAAACCCCGCCAAAAAAATTACTGTCAGAACGACCGCCGCGCCGGCCGCTGCACTCATACCGATTGCGGCAATGAAAACAATTGCTATTCCCATGGCAATGGCCATGGCAAGGTAAGGACCGCGCTTATCGCTGATGCGACTGATGATAATACTGCCGATGATGCCTCCCAGATTGAGTAACGCTACCCCCATGATCGCCTTTTGTTGCGCTACCCCGGCATCCACCAGTACCAGCGGTATCCAGTGTACGAGGAAATAAGTCAGTAATAATGCAGAAAATGTCAACAGCCAAAGTAACAGGGTCCACATTGCCCGGCCATCCATGAACAGTTTCTTAACCGGTTGTTTTACCTGCTCAGTGCGTGGCAGATGTATCTGTTCCATAGCCACGTCCTTTAGCGACGGATCCAGCCGGGCCAGGGTCGAGGCAATCTGCTCCGGTTTTTTTGCGTTGAGCGCCAGAAACTTGATCGATTCCGGAAGCTGAAACCAGGAGATGGCCAGGAGAATCAACGGCAGGATTCCGCCTATGATGAATACCATTTCCCACCCATACGCGGGAATAATACGGGCGCTGGCCATGCCACCGATAACGGCGCCCAGTGGAAAGCCGATAAACGTTGCTACAATCGCAGTTGACCGGATACGCCTGGGTGAATATTCTGCCACTAATGCAATGGCATTCGGCAGTAATCCACCCAGGCCGAGACCGCCTATCAACCGGTATATCGTCAGCATTTCCACTGAGGACGCACCCGCGCTCAACAAGGACATAATACCGAATAGCAGGGTCGATGCCAGAATGAGCGGCTTACGGCCAAGACGGTCACCGGCGGGCCCTAATGCCATGGCGCCAATCATGGTGCCGAGCAGTCCGGCGCTGAACAACAGCCCGAATGTGTTGGGTGATATGTCCCAGGTATGACGTAACGCCGGCGCGACAAAGGCAATTGATTGAGTATCAAAACCATCTACCATGATCAGGGCAAAACAGGTGATGATCACGCCTTTCTGGAATGCCCGAAGTTTTGCCTTGTCCATTATTTCGACAAGGTTCATTTCCTGCTCTTGCATGGCAACAATGTCCTCAGCACGCCTTCAATGGATGCAATTCGGGTTATAAGCAGGGAAGCTCTTAACCATAGGTTCCGTAGAATTATTTGAATGGGTTGCCTTATTCGCCGAAACGCCAACTGATGGTGCCGCCCACGATACGCGGGTCGGCAAACAGGCCAAGTCGGGATATCTTGTCATCAATGTCGGGCACCGGTCCGCCGCCCCGGTAATAATCTTCATCCGTCACGTTTTTCGCCCATAATGAGATATCCCAGTTTCCGGAAGCCGACCGCCATGTCGCACGAACATTGAACACTTCGTATGAATCCGACCAGAGTGTGTCAAAAACGGTTATTGTCTCGTCAACTGCAACCACGTCGCCGGATATTGAGAACGAGGCGCCGCTGCTGAGAGGCCAGGTATAGGTTGCCCCTGCATGAATATTATATTCAGGAATCACACCCAGACGATCACCTGCCTTGTTTACCAGGCGGAATGGAGGGCCGCCTTGTATAGTGGGATCAAATACTTCAATGGCATACTCCTTGAACTCGTGGTCCAGGTAAGAAGCGCCGAAGTTGAGCAGTAAATTACCCACCAGCATATCAAACTCAATCTCCGCGCCGAGAATCTCCGCCTGGGCCGCGTTGTTGGTAATAGGCGATCCTGTCTCGGGATCAAACCCCTGTAATTGCAGGTCTTCGAAGTCTATAAAAAAACCAGCCAGGTTTGCCGACAGGCGTCCATCCATTAAACGTCCCTTGAGGCCTATTTCGTATTGTGTAGCTTCTTCCGGCCTGAACGGAATCACATCGGCCGCGGTATCCGGGCTCCCGTTATAACCGCCACTCTTGAAACCCTGAGTAAAAGAAAAATAGGTGTTCACGTTATCGATTAATTCATAGGACAGAACCGCCTTGGGCGAAAAATCTTCCCAAGACTTGGCATCGGATTCGGTGTAGTCTCCCCCGGGCTGGAACAGGGAATAAGAAGTTGTCGAGCCGGGATTGGCTACGGCAAACGCATTTATATCGTAGTCTTTTTTCTCATAACTGTAGCGGCCACCCAGGGTAATGCTCATGCGTTCGGCAAACCGGTAAGTCAATTCGCCGAATACGGCGTATGCATCTGTCTCGAGATGTTGCTGGAACGTGGTGGTGGAGTTTTGAATCTCCGGAGACCCCGGGCCTACTAAACCGCCCGGACCAAAGAAATCGGAATAGCGCATCTGATCACGGTCGCCGTTATCGTGAAAGTAATACAGGCCGGCAGTCCATGACATATTGCTGTCGTTATTTGACGATAATCTGATCTCCTGGCTGAATTGCCAGCTTTCCTGCTCGGAAAATACTTCAGCGGAGCGCTCCGGCGCGCGATCATTGTCTTCCAGGTTATAACTGTCCTCAAAACGCAGGCCTGAAACAAGAGTCAGGTTCATATTGTCAAAGGCATGTCGGGCGGTGAGGTTAAATCCATATTGTTCCACGCCCTGCCTGCCGTGGGTGCCGGCGCGCGAAGTGCGTACGTTACTTTCCTGCATGGGAAAAGTTGCCTTAAAAAAGTCCTTCAATATATACAGCGTGCCGGGCACATCGGTAATGATGCTTTTCAACACACCGTCCTGCTTGACCTTTTCCCAGTCAGCGGAAAAGTTTATGGTAGTCCGCTCGCCAGGTGTGTAACGCAAGGAGCCACGGAATGTCTGCACATCTATATCATTGCCTTCCTCATTAGTGACAAGGTTCCTGTAGAGGCCGTCACGATTCCTCGTGGAAAACGCAAGACGCCCATACAGTCGATCTTCGAGCAGCGGAGCGCTGACACCGCCACGCACGTTCACGGTGCTATGCTCGGCCAGGTCCGCGCTGACATATCCGGATAAGTCATCTCCGGGTTTGCGGGTGATGATATTAATCGCGCCGCCCGAAGCATTTTTACCCCATAATGTTCCCTGCGGCCCGCGCAGGATTTCAACCCGTTCGACATCAAACAGGGCAAGATTAGCCGCGCCCTGGCGGGGCACGTACACATCATCGATAAAAACGGCAACGCCGGAGTCCGAGGCAAGGTCCTCATTGGCTCGTCCGATTCCTCTTATCGTATAAAATTCACTTCCGGTCTGTTCGGCAAAGATATGCAGGCTGGGAGTGTATTGTGACAGGGATTCCGTATCAAAAATCTGTTTTTCCGCCAGAAAAGCGCCACCTAGGGCAGTAATGGCAATGGGCACATCCTGCAAGCCCTGTTCACGGCGTTGCGCAGTCACGACAACTTCTTCAAGAGAGGTTTCTGTCTCGGCCGAAAGAGTTGATACAGTAATGGGAGAGAAGAAAATAAATAGGACTACAATACAAAAAAACCGGGTACCGTTCATGATAGACCCCTCCCCAAGGTCAAGCACAGGCGGGGTTGTATTGTTTGCCTGTAGCTATAGCTTGATGTTTTTGTAAACTGTCGAAAAAATACAATAAATCGATTTTGATTGCAACCAGATTATCTACAACCAACTGCCAGGCACATATCGTGCAAAGCACTCAGGTGGTGTACCTCGTCATCAAAGAGGATGAGCTCGACGCATTACTCGCGCAAATCACGCCGGGAAATGTTCATCATGAGGCAAGTTTTGGCCCGCCAGCCTTGATGTCGTCCACTTATTTCGGAATATCATGCTTATACCGGGGCAAGTGGTCTGCGATCTCAAACCATTTCAGCCGGCTTTCGGTGTAGATGTGGTATTCAGGTTCCAGTTGTTCGGGGTCGTCCAGGGTGACCATATTAAGGTCGACGGTTTTTTTGTCCGCAGTGTTTCTGAACAACAACTGGGTGCCGCAGTCACGGCAGAATTCCCGCTGGCCCCATTCGGATGACTTGAAAACTCCCGGGGCGCCTTGTGTGTAACGGAACGCCTCGGCAGGGAACGTGGCCCAGGCCAGGACCGGCGCGCCGGAAGAACGCTGACACAGCCGGCAATGACAGTACCCTGCATCATCAGGCGCTGACTGGAATGAATAGCGCAGCGCGCCGCAAAGACAACCGCCCTCATACATAAGCAATCCTGCGAAACCCGCATATCTCATCGCGCCTCGGTTGACAGGTTCTCATCAAGTAATTCTCCGTTCAGCATGGGACGCAGGAGCACTACATTTTTTCGCATCAGATTACGGCTAAGGACGCTGAAGTTGCCCGTTTTACTGCGTTAATTGGAACAGAGCGATCAAACGTGATAAACCGGCAATCATTTTCAACAGCCAGCGCCAGCAGATAGATATCGGTCAGATGCCGTGGGCTCAACAAGCGCCCATGATCGATGGTGTCAGAGTTGAGCAGGCTGATGTTATCCGAAATAAAGCCATGGTGTTTTGTGGAAACCGCATTTTGCAGCATGGCTATAATTTCAGTAACGTGGACTGCATTAGGGTAACGGGGCTGTGACATGATCCTGATGCAACCGTTTTGAGTAAGAGGGCAGGATGCCCAGCCGTGTTCAATGTTATCTTCCAACCACTCTGAAGCCGCACCATGGTGAGTATGATCTTCGTCAAACAGCGCTATAAGCACATTGATATCCAGTAATGCTCTCATCCGTTCAGTCACCCAGCTCATCCCGAAGATCATTAATATGCTGGTTGGTCACTATGCCCCCACGAGATGGAACAGGCCGGAAACCGTAAATATCTCTGTTTGATTGCCTTTTCGTACGAGCTTGGACTGCCCGCGCGCGCAGGGCCTGACGCAGTAATTCCGAAATGACATGCCCGGCCGTCTTGTGTTCACGCTCGGCCAGTTCTTTTGCTGCAATCAGTAATTCCGTATCAATGTTCAGGGTTGTACGCATCGTAAGTCTCCAATAACCATGTAATAGTAGCTCATCATGCATCAAACATCAAACATCTTCAATCTACAGGCAAGAAAGAGCAGAACGATTTCGAATCAAATATCGGGTTGCTTACTCCCCGGCGATTGTCATGTTCTCAATCAGTACCGA
>JAAXHV010000276.1 GCA_012270695.1 Gammaproteobacteria bacterium
GTCTGGTCCGCCTTCAGGTACGCCACCGCGCCGTAGACCTTCCAATCGCGGTATTCGTTCCGGTAACCCGTGAAACGCCCCAGCTTTCCCAGAAACTCCGGCACGTCCTCCGCCCTTAGCGTGGTCTTCACCTCCACGACCACCACTTCCCCGTCGTCCACCGCCAGGATGTCATACTCATAATGCTCGCCGTTGCGCCGACCGTTGACCCGGGTCAGCGTCGAGTGCACTGCTCTCCCCTGGTCCCGCAACAAGCTCACCAGGTCCCCTTCCACCAGGCTTTCCATGAGTTTGCCCCACTGGCTGTTAAATCTCGCATCCGTCTTCTTCAACTGCCGGTCGGTCTTTTCCAACTGCTTGCCGGTCTCTTTTATCTGTCGGTCCGTTTCCCTCATTCGCTCCTTGAGCTCTTTCATGTCCTCCGAGAACTCTCGCTGGCTTTCCGATAATTCTCGCAGAATGTTCCAGATTTCTTGGGGGGTAGCAGGGGTTTGATGCCGTTCTTGTTCCATGTTGTGTTTCTCCTGTAGAAGATGAGTAACACAAATCATAAGCAAGCATCAGGAGGTTGTCAAATTCCTGTTGACAACAGCGTTGTGACATCTGGCGAACAGGAGAGCTGTCCGGGCTAATGCAGGTTCCCGGGTGTGGTTTCCTCAAGAAAGCTTGGCGCTGGATGTGTCCACAGCAAATGAAATCAACGAGAACTGGTGGCTATGGGTGGACTTGAACCACCGACATCAGCATTATGAATGCTGCGCTCTAACCGACTGAGCTACATAGCCACGAGATTAAAATCCGGTAACTGCCCTAATTGCTGACGATAGCCAATTGGAGTAAGGAAGTCAATGCTGGTCCTTTATCCACAGCGGTTCCCGCTAAATTCCGGGGTCAGAGTAAAAACCCGTAAGATGTGTGATAAAAGTACACATTCCGAATGGGTTTTTACTCTGACCCCACCTATCTGGCCGAAATTTAGAGGGAATTGCTGGTCTTTATCCAGAAGTATGCGGTTGCCCTGTATCTTTACATCGGATCTGTTACCCTTTTCTCATAAAATTGACCTGGAGGAGTTTTAGTAATGAATACAAGTCTGACCTGGGCAGGAGGGGCTGCTTTTCTCGGCGAGTCGGAAAACGGCCGGACGATCGTCATCGACGGGCCGCCCGAAGGCGGAGGCAGAAACCTGGGGCCGCGTCCCATGGAAACTCTGTTATTGGGTATGGGCGCTTGTACAGCTTACGACGTTCTGTCCATTCTGAAGAAGTCTCGCCAGCAAATCAGCGATTGCAAGATCGAAATCTCTTCAACCCGGGCGGGTGAACATCCAAAGGTATTCACGGGGATTCACGTTCATTTCATTATTACGGGAGGCAATATCAAGGCAACACAGGTGGAGCGGGCGATCAAGCTGTCTGCTGAAAAGTATTGTTCCGCGTCAATCATGCTGGGTAAGACTGCGGAGATAACGCATACCTATCAAGTCAAGCAAGCAGAAGCCTGAACCCAAATCCGGGCTTAGCTATGTTATCAACAGTGTGTTGACAACCTCCAGCTGTTTTCTTATGATTTGTACCGCCTATCTGATACAGGAGAAATACGACATGGAACAAAAACAACATCAAATCCCCGCTACCTCCGAAGAAATCCGGAACATTCTCCGAGAGATAGCGGAGAGCCATCGAGAATTATCGGAGAGCCATCGAGAGTTCTCGGAGGGCATGAAAGATCTCAAGGAGCGAATGAGGGAAACCGACCGACAGATAAAAGAGACCGGCAAGCAGTTGAAGAAGACAGATGCGAGATTTAACAGTCAGTGGGGCAAGCTTATGGAGAGCCTGGTGGAAGGTGACCTGGTGCCCTTGCTGCGCGACCGGGGGAGAGCGGTGAACTCGACGCTGACCCGGGTTAACGGTCGGCTGAACGGCGAGCATTATGAGTATGACATCCTGGCAGTGGACGGCGGGGAAGTGGTGGTCGTGGAGGTAAAGACCACGCTGCGGGCGGAGGACGTGCCGGAGTTTCTGGGGAAGCTGGGGCGTTTCACGGGTTACCGCAGCGAGTACCGGGGCTGGCAGGTGTACGGTGCGGTGGCGTACCTGAAGGCGGACCAGGCTGTGGTGTTGCATGCGGAGCGACAGGGGTTGTACGTAATCCGGGCCACCGGGAGCAGCGCCCGCATTGTCAATGGGGCCGGCTTTGAGCCACGGGTGTTTGCCTAGCCCGCAGATCTTACCTGGCGAGACAAATCCTGGGCGTTCATTGCGCCCATCCCTGGGCGCGACCCTGTGGGCG
>JAAXHV010000277.1 GCA_012270695.1 Gammaproteobacteria bacterium
CGCCGGGCACGCCTTGCCTTTATTTTCACCCGTCGTGGCAAAATCAAGATAGGTGGTTGGCGCAAAACTGGCTATCCCGAAAATGCCGGTGCTTTGATCGATATCCGCCAGGATCGCATGCTCTACGAACAGGGCATATTTCTTACCGGCTTCCAGTTTATCGGCAGTTAACGTAAATTCGGTGTCCAAGTAGTTGAGATAAGAGGTGCCGTCACGCGGCCTTCCGCCAAAACCTATGCGGTTATTATGACAGTCATGCACTGCTACGAAAATAATGTCCTCCAGTACGGTATTCCTGTCTCCCCTGCCCTCGGTGAACGGCGACCAGGTTATCTTGAGGTCCTGGTCCGGGTTGACGTGATTTACCAGAACCGCCTCACCGTCCTGTTTCAAGGTGATTAAAGCCGTTTTGGGGAAATCCGCGCCGCTCAGACTCAGTGTCAAACCGCTGACATTACCATCAGGCGTGCTGATGTCGATGACGTAATCGCCGTCGGGAAATGCCAGGTCCATCCAGCGTCTTTGCCCGAAATGCATGCCATAGGAAGATTTACGCCCGTGTACTTCAGGGTAATACATGCGGGTGCCGTTCGGGGCGGTGAACGTCGCATGGTCCATCCTGCCGTCCCGGGTGAGAACGACATCGGTAAACAGGAAATAAGTCAGTAACTTGAGATTACCGTTTTCGTCCTGGCGGTAATGGTCTTTTTTGCCAATGACGATGAAGGTGACGTTATCTTCGGGTTTGCTCTGTTCTGCTGAGGACCCGGAAGCGATAATCAGACCCAGAAAAAACAGTAAAACGCCGGTCAGACGGTAATGAGTCAGAAAGTTTCTCGAAAGCATCGGAGGCTCCATACACTAAAAGGTAGAGTGTAACCAGACTACGAGTCAGTTCATTTGTATACTGTATTCATTATAATAACGCCATGGTAGAAAAGAAATCTCCGGATGGTCTTGGTCGCCGCACGTTTCTGAAGCAAGCCGCTTTTGCTACGACCACCCCCGGGTTACTGTCACTCAGCACCGGCGCAACACCGGTAAATGATGAGCAGACAGAACCATCAAGTTCTGTCCAACCTCCGTCTGCCAATGCCGAAGCGTTGGAGGTTGAAAACCCGGCCGAGTATAACGAGATTGAACGGTCACGATACTTTGTTGATAATCCGGGATCTGATTTTATGGTCGACACCATCAGATCACTCGATATTAATTACATCACTTCAAACCCGGGTTCCAGTTTCCGCGGCCTGCATGAATCCGTTATCAACTACGGTGGAAATAAAAACCCTGAATTCATTACCTGCCTGCATGAAGAATCCGCAGTTGCCATGGGGCATGGTTATGCCAAAGCGGCAGGCAAGCCGCTGGCCGTCGCTTGCCACGGGACAGTCGGCCTGCAGCACGCCGCCATGGCCGTCTACAACGCCTGGTGTGACCGTGCGCCTGTCATTTTATTTGCCGGTAATCGTATTGATGCGGAACTGCGACGCCCCGGGGTAGAGTGGGCCCATGCCGTTCAGGATGCGGTTAAACCGCTGCGCGATTTCGTCAAATGGGATGCCATGCCGCTGTCACTACAGCATTTTGCTGAGGCGACAGTACGCGCGTACAAAATTGCGACAACACCGCCGATGGGCCCTGTAATCATCGTGACCGACGCTGAACTTCAGGAACAGGCAGCAGAAAACAGGCCGGATATTCCGAAGTTTTCAGGAGCGCTCCCGCCACAGGGGGATGAAGCTGCACTGGAGGAAGCGGCACTACGGCTGGTCAGGGCGGAACACCCCTTGATAATTGCAGATCGGTTGGCGCGTACGCCGGCGGGGATGGAACGTCTGCGGGAACTTGCAGAAGCTTTGCAGGCGCCGGTAATCGATAAGCTTGGCCGGATGAATTTCCCTACTGATCATTACCTCAATCAATCCGGATCGGCGCGTCGACACCTTCGGGAAGCGGATGTTATTCTCGGACTGGAACTCACCGATTTCTGGGGCAGCGTTGCTCGCGTTCGCGATTTGCCACAACGCGAAGAAGTCTCTCTCACCAAACATGATGTCAACCTGATCAGCCTGGGTGTCGGCGATCTCTATCTCAAATCGAACTATCAGAATTTCCAGCGCTTCCTTGCCGTCAGCCTGGCCATCGCCGGTGATGCGGAACTGAGTCTGCCTGTCCTGACTGATTTGATACGAAAAAAGTTATCGTCATCACAGCGCGGAAAAATCGAGCAACGTAAGGCCAGACTGCAGAACGACTTCCATAAAATACGCGAACGCAACCGTAAAGCGGCCAGCTATGCCTGGAATGCCAGGCCCGTCAGCACTGCCCGGCTCTGTATGGAGTTATGGCAACAGGTTAAAAATTATGACTGGTCTCTCGTCTCCGATACTTTTTTTCAGAGTTTCTGGCCGCAGCGCTTATGGACATTCAATCAACACCATCAATTTATGGGCGGATCCGGTGGGTATGGTGTGGGTTACGGCGCGCCGGCGGCAGCAGGTTGTGCACTGGCCAACCGCGATAAGGGACGTCTTTCCGTCAACATACAATCCGACGGGGATTTGCTGTATGCGCCCGGAATACTATGGACCACGGCACACCATGGGATCCCGCTGTTATCGGTCATTCATAACAACCGCGCTTATCACCAGGAAATCATGCATGTCCAACGCACGGCCTTGCGCCGTCAACGCGGGGTAGACGGCCAGGCAAAAATCGGTACTGTATTGGATGATCCTGAAATTAATTTCTCCGAACTGGCAAAGAGTATGGGGGTCTGGGCTACCGGCCCCATTGAGCATCCCGATGATCTTGCCCCGGCTCTGCAACGAGCCGCTGAAACAGTCAGTCATGGCCAACCGGCAGTGGTTGATGTCATCAGTCAACCCCGATAGAGATACTTATGCCGATTCTCGTTTTCGATCTTCCAATAACAAAGTGGATGTTGCTACCGATTTTGTGCGTAATGACTTTCAAAATTACGGCAAATGAAGTTTCGGAAGTGGATGACGCCGAACAGAACGGACGTACACTCTATATTCAAAAAGGCTGTTACAGCTGCCATGGTTATGAAGGTCAGGGAGGTATCATAAGCGGCCCGAAAATTGCGCCCAATCCCCTTCCTGTTGATGTATTTATAACGCGGGTACGCTGGCCTGTCGCGGATATGCCCGCCTATTCAGGCAGGGTACTCAAGGACAAGGAATTGTTAGACATCTACCGCTACCTGCAGACAGTTCCCCTGCCGCCCGAACTGAATATGTTATCTGAGTGATAGATGGATTCAGGCCCCTGCTTGAGATATGCAGGGGCAGGCCCGCGCAGGAATGACATGCAGGCTAACGACAATCAGTCTCCGTTGAACCTGTATGACAGTTGTACGCCGATGGTACGCGGTCTGGGTATGACCGTGCGCAGCGGTTCATTGTCAACCAGCCTTGCTGCCATGGTGTCATCATTGTCAAACAGGTTGTTGACGAATACTGCCGCATCCCAACTCCCGCCCGATATGCCTGCCCGTATATTGGCAATATTGTAACTACCGTTTCGGTGAAAGCTGGGATTACGACTGCCATCCTGCAGAATGTCCGTTAACTGGGTATTGGAACTGCTGACATAGTTCCAGCCGGCCCTGAACATGCCTTCATGACTGCCAAAAGGAAATCGGTAGGTGGCAGAAACATGAAACTGCCAGTCAGGCACGTTCGACAGGCGGTCCCCGTCCTGTAAATCCAGGGGTAATATACCACCGGTCGGGGGCTCCTGTTCACCGTCAAGGCGCGCCCTGGAATAAGTCAGGCCGCTATTAAATTCCAGCCCGGTTACCGGCCGCAGCGTGGTTTCCATCTCGAAACCTATAATTTCCGCATCACCCGTATTGCCGATATAGTCAAAAGCGCCGGTGATATCCGTAAGCTGGATCTGGATCTCGGACCAGTCGATATAGTAGACCGCGCCGTTGAGGATGACCTTATCATCAGCCCAGGCGCTCTTCCAGCCTATCTCGTAATTCCACAGGGCATCAGAATCAAACGGCGGTGCGGACGCTTGAAATCCTCCCGGCTGGTTCGGCCCGCCCAGGCGGAAACCCTCCGCCGCCTGGAAATAAACCAGGAAATCATCGTTGACATCGTAGGACAGGTGAAACTTCTTGATTAACTTGTCCTCCGAAAAAACCTGGGTCGGCAAATACCCGGTGATATTGCCGAAGAAAGGCTGAACCAGGTTCTGATCTTCATCGCGTTCCGTATCAAACCAGCGCAGACCCACCGTTGCAACCAGCCTGTCCATGATTTGGTAGCTGATTTCGCCAAAAAAGGCCAGCTGTTCTGCATGTCCCCAGTTCTGTCTGGAAAAAATACGCCTCTGCATGACGCGGTTGTCATCAAAAGTCGCCTCGCCGGTTACGCCGTCAACCAGGCCCACCTGGCCATTCCTGAA
>JAAXHV010000278.1 GCA_012270695.1 Gammaproteobacteria bacterium
GCGCAAATTCTGGTACAAAAAGTAACGTTCCTCCGGCGCCAACAGCGCGGCAGTATTTTTATCCGTGCGGGAAATGATAACCAGGGATTTCAGCTCCTGCCACAGGTTCCGGGCCAAGCGCTGCCACCTGTCATCCGTTACTGCCGGATCTTCGTGGGCCGGCGGAGCCGGTTGCGCAGCGGCCGCGCCGGGGCTCAGCGGTAATTGATCGGAGCGGTCGGCCAGGTTGCCCAACACCAGGGCAAGACCGGTATAATCCGTGCTCTGGGCCGCTTTCAACCGGTTGATATCCGCGATCAGCTGTTTCCGCACGGGGATGAGCGCCGGGTCTGCGATTCCCCTGAGCCTGGCATCGGCAGACTGCAAAATAGTCTGTGCCGTGTCCACGTCTCGGGCCAGCACAAGGCGGTAGGATGCGATCTGTAGCAGGTATTTCAACTCTGCCAATTGCCAGCTGATATCGCTGCTTCTGTGCAGGTACAGGCTGTTTAAGTCGTGTAACACCCCGGTAAACTGCTCATTGATCCCGGTCAACCGCTCATCGAACAAGCGCGTGTTTTCTGCGAGAGACGCATTGCTCTGTTGCAGCGCATCCAATCCGGCTGCCAGGTATAGAAGTTGCGCTGCGTCGCTTTTCCGGTCTTCGCTGATGTCAAAATACAGATACCCGGCCGCGCCGGCAGTTACGGCAAGCAGTGCGACCAGGAACAGGATGATTCGCCAGTTGCGGCCCTGTTGCCGCCGCCCTCCGCTGTTCTTCGTGTCTGCCGTTACCGGAGTCTCCCCGGTATCCACCGGACCGGCTTGTTCGGCAGCGTCCGTGCCTTCCTGCCCGGCAATGCCGCCGTCGGCCTCTTCAGCGGCCTTCACCCCAGCTTTTTCATCAATCTTGTCATTCACTCGTCAGCCAGCCTCGTTCATGTTCAACAAAGCATCAACCAGTCCTGCATCGCTGTTATCCGTCGCCACAGTTATGCAGACAAACCCCGCCTCCAGCGCGTGTTGCTTTATTCGTTCACTCATCACCACCATGGCGGTGCCATACAGGCGCTTGCTTTCCGCGGCCGGGGTTAACTCGATCAGGTTATCCAGCCCGGTCAGGCTGGTGATGATCAACGCATCCGGCGTCTCATCATGCCAGAAATTCGCCATGTCTGCCTGACTTATATCGGGCTTCTCCCGCCGGTATACTTCCAAGTAATCCACGCCGGCGGCCCGGGCAAGTAACCGGTCCCGCAATTCCTCACGGCCTCCTTGGCCGCGTATGATAAGAACACGTTTATCCCTTACTTCCATCGCGGTCAATGCCGGCAAGTTCAGCAAGGCCTCGCTGCCGCCTGCATCGATGCATTCAACCCGCTCAAGCCCCAGCGCCAGCAGGCAGCCGGCTGTTGCCCGGCCTGTGGCGAGGACGGTTTTTTCCTGCAATACAGCGACAATGCGCGGGAACAAGTCGCGGCTATGGAGCACGGCATTTTTGCTGATGAAGATCACAATATCCGCATCTGTCAGCCGGCGGGTGTCTTCCGCTGTAAAGACTTTCTGCGGGACAGGTCGGATGATCATAGTCGGCAAATTCAGCGGCGTGCCCTTCCTTTCCTTTATCATCCTGCACAGTTCTGCCGACTGTTGCGCGGGTCTTGTCACCCAGACTTTTTTCCCGGACAGGGCCGTATCACTGTTTATCATTGCCTGTTACACCTGCCAAAATCTGTCGCGCCCCCTGCTGCAGCAACCGCTCCCCCAACTCAGAACCCAGCTTCTCGCTTCGGTCCACGGGGCCGCTGATTTTGTTTTTCACTACTCCGGAACCGTCAGGATAACCCACCAGCGCCTCCATAGAGAGAACCTCGCCGGAAATTTCTGCGTAAGCTGCGACCGGCAGGTGGCACCCCCCGTAGAGTCTCCGCGACAAGGCCCTCTCCGCATTCACGCATACCCGGGTCGGTTCATGGCCCAGCGGCCGTACAAGTTGTAAAACCCGCTGGTCGTTTGTCCTGGTTTCAATGCCCAGCGCCCCCTGCCCAATCGCCGGCAGCATTTCTTCCACGCCAAGGTAAGAGCTGATCCGGTCCTCCTTGCCCAACCGCTTCATGCCCGCGGCGGCCAGAACCAGCGCATCATAAGCCCCGTTATCCAGTTTTTGCAGCCTGCTCCCCACGTTGCCGCGAATGTCCCGCAGGGCCAACCCCGGGCAAGCTGCATTGAGTTGGCATTGCCGGCGCAAACTGGAAGTCCCGATTACGGCGCCGGCCGGTAACTCGGCCAGGGACGAATAGCGGTTTGATATCAATACGTCCCGCGGGTCCTCTCTTTGCATGATAACCGTTAGCGACAAACCTGCGGGGAGATCTACGGTCACGTCCTTCATCGAGTGTACGGCCAGGTCGGCCTCGTCATTCAACAGCGCCTGCTCCAATTCTTTGACAAACATCCCTTTGCCGCCCATTTCCGCCAGGGATTTGTGCAAAAAACGATCGGGGACAGTCTTTACGGTCTTTATCCCGACGCTCAGGCCCGGGTGCGTTTCCTGTAAACGGGCGCGCACAAATTGCGCCTGCCATAAGGCCAAGGGGCTTTCTCTGGTAACGATACGCAAGCCTGAATTGAGCATCAACCCGGATTTCTCACCAGTTCGTTTGTTGCCATCGGATACTTTTTTGCTGTCAATGAGTTACGGTAATATGTCCATTATGCTAACAGAACAGGCCACGCTTGATGCGCCCTCACCCCTTTGTTTACGGCCTGCGCGCCAAGTCCGCAGCGGTTATTAACCTTATAATGGTCCTGGTAGCCGTGTATAAGGGCTTTGACCTCATATACAATCTGGATACACTAACAGGGTAGACGCTATTTATTCAACATTGCCGGGGTTTTGCAGATGAAGCTGGGCGTAATCATGGACCCTATTGCCGGGATCAAGGTCGAAAAAGACACGACCCTGGCATTGCTGCTCGCGGCCCAACACAGGGAATGGGAAATATATTATATGGAGATGAAGGACGTTTATCTCACCGGCAACACCGCGCGGGCAAACGCCCGCGTCATGACGGTCGCGGATGATTTATCCGATTGGTATCACTACAAGCGCAGGATTGAGTTGGCGCTCTCGGAACTGGACGTGATCCTGATGCGCAAGGACCCTCCCTTCAATATGGAATACATCTATATGACCTATATCCTGGAACACGCGGCAGCCTGCGGAACGCTTGTCATCAACGACCCGGCCGCCCTGCGCGAGGTGAATGAAAAAGTCT
>JAAXHV010000279.1 GCA_012270695.1 Gammaproteobacteria bacterium
ACAGCTTCGGCGAGCAGTTCGGAAGCGTTCGGCCCCAGTATGTGGATGCCGAGGATCTGGTCTGTCCTGGCATCACTGACTATTTTTATCATGCCGCTGGTATCACCCATTGCCAGCGCGCGTCCGCTTGCAGCAAATGGAAAGACGCCTGCTTTACAGGATTTCCCGGCTGCCTTCAACTCGGACTCGGTTTTACCGACCCAGGCGATTTCAGGCCAGGTATAGATGACCCAGGGCACCAGGTCCAGGTCGAACTCGCTTTTATGCCCGGCAAGGCGCTCGGCTACCATCACGCCTTCTTCAGCGGCCTTGTGAGCCAGCATCGGGCCGCGCACCACGTCGCCGATTGCATAAACGTTGGCTATATTGGTCGCGCAATATTCATCAACTTCGATGCCGCCTCTTTCGTCCAGGGCCAGACCCGCTTCTTCAGCCCCAAGCCCGCACACGTTGGGGGAGCGCCCGACAGCCACTATCAGTTTGTCGAAAGTCAACTGCTGCTTGTCATCGCCTTGTTCATAAGCGACGCTGACCTCCCGGCTGTTGACGCCTGTACCCGTGACCCTGGCGCCAAGGCGGATATCCAACCCCTGTTTGGTCAGGAGCTTTTCCGCGGCCGCGGCAATTTCCCGGTCTACGGGCGCCAGAAAGTCATCCAATGCCTCCAGGATGATGACCTGGGAGCCCATCCTGCTCCAGACGCTGCCCAGCTCCAGGCCGATCACACCCGCCCCTATGATGCCCAGTCTCTGCGGTACTTGAGTGAAAGCGAGTGCGCCTGTGGAATCGACAACCCTGTTGTGATCTACAGCAGCAATGGAGAATTTGGCAGGGACGGAACCGGTGGCAATAATGATGTTCTGGGCGGAAATCCTGTATTCCTCGGCAGGCTCCTTGCCAACCGGGGTTAGCTGTATCTCATTATTTCCCAGGAGTTTGCCTTGGCCTTGCAGCCAATCCACCTTGTTCTTTTTGAACAAACCGGCAATCCCCCGGGTCAATTTCTGCACGATCCTGTCTTTCCGGTTGATCATTTTATGAACGTCCAATTTTACGCCGGTGACATTGATGCCGTGCGCGGCCGCTTCGTGCTTGATGAAGGAGTAATGATGGGAGGAATCCAGCAGGGCCTTGGACGGAATACAACCCGTATTGAGGCAGGTACCACCCAGGGTGGGTTTGCCGTCACTGCCCAGTTCGCTATCAACACAGGCTGTGGAAAACCCCAGTTGCGCACAGCGGATTGCGCAGATATAGCCGCCGGGACCCGCGCCGATGATCACTACGTCATAGTTTTTCATATCAACCCGGATATTACACCAGTGGATGTGAAGATCACGCTGGATTTTTTTCGTCAGCGGCTACCTGCGAGCGAAAGCATAGCCGAATCCGGGTTATATCTGCAGCAACAGCCGCGATGGATCCTCCAGCGCTTCCTTGATCGCCACCAGGAAAGACACTGCCTCCCGCCCATCGATAATACGATGATCGTAGGACAGCGCCAGGTACATCATGGGCCGAATCACCACTGCGCCGTCCTCCGCAATCGGGCGCTCCTCGATTTTGTGCATTCCCAGGATGGCGCTTTGTGGCGGGTTGATGATAGGTGTGGATAACAGGGAACCGAATACGCCGCCATTGGTGATGGTGAAGGTTCCACCGGTTAACTCTTCCAGGGTGAGTTTTGCGTCACGGGCTTTGCGCCCGTATTCGCCTATGGTCTTTTCTATTTCGGCAAAACTCAGTTTGTCTGCCGCGCGTATTACCGGCACAACCAGCCCGCGTGGAGAACTGACGGCGATACCTATATCGAAATAGTTGTGATAGATAATATCGGTGCCGTCTACTGAGGCATTGATGATCGGGAATTTTTTCAGGGCCTCAACCACCGACTTGGTAAAGAACGACATGAAGCCAAGTTTGACCTCGTGGGTTTTCTCAAAACTATCCTTGTATCGATTGCGCAAGTCCATTACCGGCTTCATGTTTACTTCATTGAACGTAGTCAGTACCGCGTTTTCCTGCTGTGCGGCGAGCAAGCGCTGCGCCGCCCGCCTGCGCAAACGGGTCATGGGAACACGTTCCTCCCGTTTCTTCGCTCCTGCCGATGATGTTTTCTCCCCTGTTTCCGCCCCCGTCGTTTGTCCTCTCTCCTGTTGCCTGTTGCCTGTTGCCTGCTCAGTGGTAACTTTCACGGGAAGTGCGCCATCTCCTGTTTCCTGCCTTTTGTCTCCGGGTTCCCGTTTCCCGTTTCCTGTCTCCACCCCTGCCTCCTGTTTCCTGTCATCTGTCGCCTGTTCCCTGTTCCCCAGGTAATCCAGGACTTCTGTTTTGGTCAGTCTGTCTCCGCTTGCCGGAATATCATGGACATTCAGACTGTGCTCGGCCAACAGGTTCCTGACAGCAGGGCTTAATTTGGGTTTCTGTTCCGAAAGCAGTGACTGTTTCCGGTTTTCGTCTGCGGATTCCGTTTCGGTTTCTGCGGCTGACATCACGCTGCCAGCCTCGCCGGCAGGTTTTTGTACAGACTCGGGCTCAGTAGTGGCAGTTTCCGCGTTTTGCTCTGTTATGACCGCGGAAGCCGGCGCCTCGGTATCGATCTGTGCGATCAGCTCGTTACTTTCCACATCTTCGCCACTGTTTTTCAGGATGCTCACAAGCGTTCCGTCTTCCGGCGCCACCACTTCCAAGGTGACTTTGTCCGTCTCCAGGTCAATCAGGGCATCACCAAATTTAACCGCATCTCCAGCTTGTTTGTGCCAGTCCATCAACGTGGCCTCAGCAACAGACTCTGCAAATACGGGAACTCTGACTTCGACTAGCACTGCGCCCTCCTGTTCTCGATGGTGTGTATCAACGCGCCCACCTTCTCCTTTGCGTCTTTTGCAGGTGGGTGGTTACTTCCAGTTTTTCCAGTTGCAGAGCGTCCTCGACCAACTGTCTTTGCTGGGCCAGGTGTAAACTCATGGAGCCTGCCGCGGGGGAAGCCGAATAAAAGCGCCCGGCGTAACCAAAAACATGCTGTGCACTCAGGCATCCAATCATCGTCCCTCTGGATTGCATATAATACCAGCCTCCTTGATTCTTGGGTTCTTCCTGAACCCAGACGACTTCTCTTGCGTTCGGGTATGAGTCAATCAAGCGTTTCATTTCGTCAAGCGGAAACGGAAACAACTGCTCCAGGCGGATAATGGCTATGTTGCCGATTTCATTGGCGCGCCTCGATTCCAACAGGTCATAATATATTTTACCGCTGCATACCAATAA
>JAAXHV010000280.1 GCA_012270695.1 Gammaproteobacteria bacterium
CGCAGGGCATCACGGTTCATCCAGGCGAGCATCAACACCCGACCGGTTGTGTACTCCTGGGCAAGTACCGGAACCAGGCCGTCTGCATTCCAGTTGACTTTTTCCAGCCACTCCAATTCATAGGCCTGCGCCATGATTTAACTCCTTATCTCTATGCCGTGTTTCGCCATTTTCTGTTTTGCCTGCCCAACTGTGTACTCGCCGAAATGGAAAATGCTGGCTGCCAGCACTGCGTCGGCCTTGCCGGCGATAATGCCCTCAACCAGGTGGTCCAGGTTGCCCACGCCGCCGGATGCAATCACCGGAATGCTGACGGCAGTACTGACCGCCCTGGTCAGCGGCAGGTCAAAGCCGTCCCTGGTGCCGTCCCGGTCCATACTTGTCAAAAGAATTTCCCCGGCGCCGTAGCCGGTCATTTTTTCAGCCCAGGCAACGGCGTCAATATCGGTTTCCCGACGCCCCCCATGGGTATAGACATGCCACTTCGACGGTTCCCCGGCGACACTGACCTGTTTTGCATCCAGCGCCACAACAATACACTGCGAACCGAATTCCCGGGTTGCTTCCCGGACAAACTCCGGATTATTTACCGCGGCGGTATTGATACTGATTTTGTCGGCGCCGGCGTTCAGCAAGCGTCGAATGTCGTCCAATGTGCGGATACCTCCCCCCACGGTCAAGGGAATAAATACCTGGCCTGCGACGGCTTCGACAACGTGCAACATGGTATCTCTTTCCTCGTTGCTCGCCGTTATATCGAGAAAAGCCAGCTCATCGGCTCCCTGTTCGTCGTAACAGCGCGCCACTTCCAACGGGTCGCCGGCATCCCTGATATCGACAAACCTGACCCCCTTGACAACCCGGCCGGCATCTACGTCCAGACAGGGAATAATACGTTTTGCCAAGCCCATGTGTTCAAAAAATCACTGATGAAGAAAATTCCGGGAAATCACCCGCTTTACAGCCGGGCGTCACCATGTCATCAGGATAAGGTTGCTGCAATACCCCCGCTCATCTGCCTTCAGTCCCCTGAATCCCGCAAAGCTCCTCGACCAAGGCCAGAGCTTCTTTCAGGTCAAGATTTCCCTCGTAGATGGCGCGTCCGGTGATAGCGCCGGCAATGCCTTCGGCAGCTACCGAGCACAGTGCTTTTATATCATCCAGGTCTCTGATGCCCCCGGAGGCAATAACCGGTATCGTCACTGCCCTGGCAAGTTCTACACTGGTATCAATATTAACCCTGCTCATCATGCCGTCGCGACCGATGTCAGTGAAAATGATCGCTGATACACCGTCCTGTTCGAAGCGTTGGGCGATATCGATCACGTCATGGTGAGACAGTTTTGACCAACCGTTTGTGGCCAGTTTGCCGTTTTTTGCGTCAAGTCCGACAATTACATGGCCCGGGAATTCAAGACAGATGTCGGAAACAAAATGCGGTGTGGTCACTGCGCGGGTGCCGATAATCACATAGTTCACCCCGACGTCCAGGTAGGTCTGAATCGTATCTTCATCGCGAATTCCACCGCCAGCCTGGATCTCGATGTCCGGATGCGTCTCAGCAATATCATGGATGATATCTGCATTCACGGGTCGTCCTGAAACCGCGCCGTCAAGGTCGATGATGTGAAGCCGTTTTGCGCCGACTTCCACCCATTTTGTCGCCATTTCCACCGGATCGTTGTTGTAGACGGTTTCATCGCCCATATTTCCCTGACGCAAACGAACACATTTGCCGTTTTTTATATCAATCGCGGGAATTAACAACATGGTGTATTACCGGCTTGATCTATATGTCAGGCGCCCCTACTACCCTGCCTATGAACAGGGGGATATATGTAAGAAACAGACACATTTGCTGTTAATGTTAGCACAGTATCAGGACAATGCTGGAAAAGTAGGTTCAATACCCCCTAATGCGCTTGATCCCAGTTAACGCCGGTGCCTATATCAACGACCAGGGGAACACTGAGCGACGCCGCGCCGGACATCAACCTGCCTACCTCTTGTTTAAATTCATCGACCCTGGCTTCCGCAACCTCAAAAACCAGTTCGTCATGTACCTGCATGATCATCCTGATATCATTGTTGGGCAGCAATAGGTTTTTATCAATGTCAATCATTGCGCGCTTTATGATATCGGCCGCAGTGCCCTGCATCGGCGCATTGATTGCCGTGCGTTCGGCGTGCTTGCGCCTGGCTGCGTTTCTGGAGTCGATATCGGGCAGTTTCAGCCGGCGCTTGAAGACAGTCTCAACGTAGCCATCCTCTTTCGCCTTGTCGCGGGCGGTGTCCATGTATTCTTTTACCGCAGGATAACGTTCAAAATATCTATCTATATATTGTTTGGCCGCGCCTCTTTGAATACCCAGTTGTTTGGCCAGGCCAAACGCCGACATGCCGTAAATGAGGCCGAAGTTGATGGCCTTGGCCGCCCTGCGTTGCTCTGGGCTGACAGAGGCTATGTTTACATCGAAGACTTCGGCTGCGGTTACCCGGTGGACATCATGTCCTTCCGAGAACGCAGCCAACAAGGTGGCGTCACCGGACAAATGGCCCATGATCCGGAGTTCAATCTGGGAATAATCCGCTGCCATCAGCACGTGTCCGGGAGAGGCTATAAATGCCTGGCGTATTTTCCTGCCCTCCTCCGTGCGGATCGGAATATTTTGCAGGTTCGGATCCGATGAGGATAACCTGCCTGTCGCGGCCACAGCCTGGTGATAGGAGGTATGGACGCGTCCGGTGGCGAAGTTGATCTGTTCGGGCAGCCGATCCGTATAGGTGGATTTCAATTTGCTCAACTCCCTGTGTCTGAGGATCAATCCCGGAAGTTCGTGCTCCGCAGCCAGTTCCTGCAAGACGGATTCTGCGGTTGAGGCTTGTCCTGTCGGGGTTTTAGCCAGGATCGGCAGTCGCATTTTTTCATAGAGGATCTCTTGTATCTGCTTGGGGGAGCCGATATTAAAAGACTGTCCCGCCAAATCATGGGCCAGATGCTCCGTTTTCTCCATCTGTTCCGAAAGTTCCGAACTTTGTTTACGCAGCATTTCTGAGTCGATCATGACGCCGTTACGCTCCATGCGCGCAATGACGCTCAGCAGAGGCACTTCGATATTCGTATAGACACCACGCAATCCCGCTTCTCCGGCCAGCTTGGGCCAGAGCGCCTGGTGCAATTGCAGTGTGATATCCGCGTCCTCCGCAGCGTACGCGGCTGCCTGCTCTACCGGGACCTGGTTGAATGAAACCTGTTTAGCCCCTTTGCCGGCAACGTCTTCATAGCTGGTAATGGATTTACCCAGGTATTTCCATGCCAGGCTGTTCATATCATGACGCGTGCCCACACTGTCCAATACATAGGATTGCAGCATCGAATCATGGGCAATGCCGTTCAATTCGACCCGGTAATTGGCCAGTACGTTGCGGTCGTATTTCAGGTTCTGACCGACTATTTCATGGTTTTCCGATTCCAGCAGGGGTCGCAGTTTTTCCAGCACTTTCCGGCGTGAGATCTGTCTTGGCGCCCCGTCATAATCATGGGCGACAGGGACATAAGCCGCTTCGCCCGGCCGTACGGAAAATGACAGGCCAACCAATTCCACGCCCATATAATCCAGGCCCGTGGTTTCCGTATCGAACGCAAACAAGCCTGCTGCGGCCAACTTGTCCACCCAGCGCTCCAACTGGTCAACGGTGTAAATCGTTTCATAATTTTCTTTGGCTACCCCCGCATCTTCCTGTGCCTGCACGCCGGCGGACTGGCCGTCAGTCACGTCCCCCCCGTTTTCCCGGAGCGCTGGCGGCTTGCCCTCGTGCTTGCCAGCGCGGTACATCAACCCAGAGGGCGGTTGTTGCCTTTCCGCGCGCGCGGACGCATCAGGCGGCACGCTCCTGCCGCCGTTTATTTCCGGCAGCCAGCTACGAAAGCCCCAACGCCGATAGTGTTCCCTTAACGCGATTCTGTCCTGCTCGCCGATCAGCAGTTGCTGCGGTTCGACCGGCAACTCCAGGTCGGTTTTCAAGGTCACCAGATATCTGCTCATGGGAATTTGGCTCAGGTTGTCACGCAGGTATTCCCCGACCTTGCCGGTAAAGCTTTCCGCGTTGGCAACGATATCATCCAAGCTGCCGTATTCCGCCAACCACTTGACCGCGGTTTTTGGCCCCACNNATCACGCCGGCGCGATCAAACCGGGTATTGTTCATGGTATTGATCAGGTGAATGTCATCATTAACAATCTGCGCCAGGTCCTTGTCGCCGGTGGATACCAGGGTATTCATCCCGGCGCTTGCAGCCCTGGCCGCCAGGGTTGCAATCACGTCATCCGCCTCGACACCGTTTTCACACAGCAAGCGTATGCCAAGCGCTTTGATGATTTCGTGCAACGGTTCGATCTGGGCCACCAGGTCAAGCGGGGCAGGGGGACGATTGGCTTTATACTCAGGATACAGGTCATTACGGAAACTTTTTCCCTTGGCATCGAAAACGACTGCGAAATAATCCGGCCGTTCATCCCTGATCAACTTGCGCAACATGTTGACTACGCCGTAGATGGCCCCGGTTGGCTCATTTTCCGCGTTCGTGAGGCCCGGCATGGCATGATAGGCCCTGAACAGGTAATAGGACCCGTCCACCAGCGTCAATAATTTTTTCGGCATAGTTCGGCTACAGGGGAGATTCCGGCTTTATTATGAAACAAATTTTTGAATCTTCCCATTATTCGCTGTACTTTTCACCTTCCTCAGGTATCCTGTAAAAACACTGGAAAAAAACCATGAGATTTTTTATTAGCTGTTTATTCAGCCTGTTCCTGGTGACTGTGGCCGTCGCGCAGAACTACGAGGATGAAGAGCTTGCTCCCGTGCCTGAACCGCCAGAATTACCGGATCCGTTACAGAGCGGCCAGGCCATCGAACCGCAAGTGACTATCATCCGCAAGGACGACGCCATTATTGAAGAATACCGCCTGAACGGCCAACTTTACATGACCAGGATCATCCCCGCAACAGGCCCTGTCTATTACCTGGTGGACCGCGACGGAGACGGCCAGATGGAAACCCGAATGAGCGAAATCTACGATGATTTCATCGTGCCGCAGTGGGTGCTGTTCAGTTGGTGATCAGGAAACCTCACGACACACAAAGCCCGGACGTTCAACGGTAAGCGATTCCAGTAACGTCCGAGCCACTTCCGCCTGTTGTGAATTAGGGCAATAGGAAAATAGTAGCCAGGCCAAGAAACGTCATAAAACCCACCACGTCCGTTACCGTAATAAGGATCACCCCTCCTGCTATAGCCGGGTCAATACCAAGTCTTTTCAGGAGCAGAGGGATGACGGTTCCGGCCAGCGCGGCAATCACCAGGTTGATGATCATTGCCAAGCCTATGATCAGACCGAGCCCTCGATTGCCAAACCAGAGAGTGGCGACGCCGGCGACGACCGCCGCCCACATCGCGCCATTGAATAATCCGACAGCTAATTCCTTTACCAGGAGCGACCGGGCATTTTTTCTGGAGATCTGTCCCAGCGCCAGGCCGCGGATGGAGATGGTCAGGCTCTGACTGCCGGCAATGCCACCCATGCCAGCGACGATAGGCATCAGGATCGCCAGGGCAACCAATTCCTGAATGGTTGCCTCAAACCGGCCGATAACCCAGGCCGCAAGAAACACGCTGAGCAGGCTGATACCCAGCCAGACCGCGCGCCTGCGCGTACTGCTCAGTACCGAGGCAAATATGTCGTCTTCGCCCAGGCCGGCCATGCTGCGGACGGTCTGCTCCGCCTCTTCCTGGATGACGTCCACTACGTCGTCGATGGTGATTCTACCCAGCAACTTGGCGTTTTGGTCCAGTACCGCCGCAGACAACAGGTCACGCTGCTCAAAAGTCCGCGCGACCTCTGCCTCAGGAGTATCGGCAGGGATGCCAGCCCTCTCCAGCAGGTGCTCGCCGACGCTGTCCCCCGGCTTGTGAACCAGCACGTCTGCCAACGGCAACAGGCCCAAGTAGCGGTTTTCCCGGTCTACCACCATCAGGCTGTCAGTATGTTCAGGAACCTGTCCCAGTTGCCGCAAGTAGCGAGCCACGACGTCCAGCGACACGTCTGCGCGCACTGAGACAACGTCCGTATCCATCAGGCCGCCGGCCGTGTCTTCCGGATAAGACAAGACCGAGGCGATCCGTTCCCGGTTTTGCGCGTCCATGGACAGCAGAACGCTGTCAACCACATCTTCAGGCAGGTCCTGTAAAATGTCCGCCGCGTCATCCGTATCCAGCCCCTTGGTCACCTCAGCCACTTCCTGGGGCTGCATCCGTTCAAGCAGGCCGGCCCTCACGGCATCCTGGACTTCAGACAGCACGTCACCTTCAACTTCCCGGTCAACCAGTTCCCACAGCAACCGCCTTGAGCGGCCCGGCAGGCTTTCCAACAAGTCGGCTATCTCAGAAGGGTGGAAAGATTCCAGCATCGACCTGACTTGATCAAGGTCTCCACTTTCCAGGTGTTCAAACAGGATCTCTTGTTGGGATAATTCGGTCATGGGCTAAGTGGTTTCCAGTCGTGCCAGGATTTTTTCGACTTCCGCGGCTGTCCGAGCCTGCAACGCAGCGTCTGCAATGGACATCAGTCTGCGAAGATCGCTTTCCAGAATGATTTTTTTGACTTCGAGCAGGTAGGCCGGATGCACGCTGAACTCGCGCAGGCCCAAACCTAACAGCAGTTGGGTGAACTTGCTGTCGCCCGCCATCTCGCCGCACATGGCGACAGGTATATCTGCCCTGGCTCCTGCCTCAAGCGTTGTCCGTATCAGTCTTAATACCGCCGGGTGTAGCGGTTCGTAGAGATAACTCACCTCATCGTTGACACGATCAATCGCCATGGTGTACTGGATTAAATCATTCGTGCCGATTGACAGAAAATCCAGTTGCTCGGCGAAGATGTCCGCACAGACAGCGGCTGCCGGCACTTCGACCATGGCGCCCACGGAAAGATTCCCGTCAAATTCCACCCGCTGTCCATCCAACTCTGCTTTGAGCTCATCGAGTATCTCCAATACCTGCCAGGTTTCCTGCATGTTGGAGAGCATCGGGATCATCAACCGGACTTTGCCGTGGGCAGACGCGCGTAAAATAGCGCGCAACTGCGGCCGGAATAACTCTGGCTCTTTCAGGCCTAAACGCACGGCCCGCAACCCTAACGCCGGATTTGATTGAATAGGACCCTCCTGCCTGCCGCCATCGACCTGCTTATCGGCTCCCAGGTCCATAGTCCTGATCGTCAGCGGCAAACCTGCCATTG
Source organism: Gammaproteobacteria bacterium (assembly GCA_012270695.1). GTDB lineage: Bacteria > Pseudomonadota > Gammaproteobacteria > Eutrophobiales > Eutrophobiaceae > JAAXHV01. The sequence continues at coordinate 7,302 of JAAXHV010000280.1, forward strand.
TGTCAAGCACTGACAGGTAGGTTTCGTAGTGTTCTTCTTCTTCAGGCGGCGTATCCCGGTTCATATACAAGAACTCCGTCCGATACAATCCGACCCCACTGGCGCCGACCTGTCTTACAATTTCAAAATCCTGAGGCAGTTCGACATTAGCCTGTAACTCGACCGGAACACCGTCCAGGGTTTTCGCCGGGGTCTCTTTCAACCGTATCAGCCCGGCGTAATATTTCCTGTCTTCCTGCTGCTGCCGCCGGTAATACCGGAGACTGTGTTCGTCGGGGTCGACCAGCATGACGCCGGCATTGCCGTCAACTATGACCAGATCGTCTTCCCGGGCAAACCGGGCGGCCTCATGCAGGCCGACTATTGCGGGGATGACCAGACTGCGCGCCAGGATAGCGGTGTGGGAAGTAGGTCCGCCATACTCGGTAACAAACGCGACAATCCCATGATATTGCATCAAAACCGTATCGGCAGGCGCAAGATCATCGGCTATCAAAATATAGCCGCTCAGTCGGCTGTCGGGTTCCTCATGTCGTAAAGGTTTCTGCCTCAACAGTATCCTCTGGATACGATTAACCACATGGTCTATATCGTTTTTGCGGGTGCGCAGATAAGCATCTTCCATCTCGTCGAACACGTGTACCAAAGCATCGCGCTGCAATTTCAGAGCCCACTCCGCGTTGTGCCCTGAGGTTCGGATCAAACGCAACGGCTCCTGGGTCAGGACTGCATCATCAAGCATCAACAAGTGTGTGTCTATGAACGGGGCGATACCCGGTGAGGTGGCTGCCGGAATGTGTTCGCGAATGGCGCGCAACTGTTGTTTTGCCAGGGTGACGGCTTCGAGAAGGCGCCGGGTTTCAGTCTCGACCTGATCCTTGCCTATGTGGTATTCAGGAATGTCAAGCCGGTCGCGTTCGATGATATGCACACGCCCGATGGCTATCCCGCGGGAAACTCCCAACCCGTGTAAGGACAGAGTCATACTTCCTCACCAAATCGCTCTTCGATCAGTTTCACCAACGCGACAAGCGCATTTTCCTCATCCCTGCCGCGAGTGATTAATTCCACGGTCGCTCCCCGTGCCGCGGCAAGCATCATCAACCCCATGATACTTTTTCCATTGACGGTTTTTTCGCCTGCATTAATCTTTACATCTGCATCAAAAGCAGATGCCGTCTCCACGAAACGCGCGGCAGCTCGGGCATGTAAACCCAGTTTGTTGTTGATAACAATGGTTTTTTTTTGCACGCCAAGTCAGCCGGCCAGCAGATTGTAAATAGCTTCGTCAGACTCTTCCCTCCTGAGTTGCGTCAGGAATTCCACTTCATTGAACATCTCAGCAAGCTCCGCCAAAACCTGTAAATGCTCCTCCGTTGAGTGCTCTGGCACCAGTAAGGCAAATATCAAATCAACCGGTTGGTTGTCGGCGGCATCGTAATCCACGCCTTGTTTCAACTTTATAAAAGCAGCTATGGTGGAAAGGCCATTCCTCCATCGCCCGTGGGGCAGAGCGATGCCGTTACCTAAACCGGTGCCACCCAGGCGCTCTCGGGATAACAGGCTGTTAAAGACCTGCTGCGGGGTCAGGCTGGAACTGGCGTTGGCAATCAACCCGGAAAGGGTTTCCAACGCGGCTTTCTTGCTGGAAACATCTGCGTTACAGAGAATACGGTCGCTCGTTAGAATATCCGAAATTTGCATTTGTGGTTCTGGTCCTGATATCCGCTCAGGCAGGGAAGTAGAGGTTACCCACGGTGGTCCGATAACTTTTCCTTATGCTTTTTCACTTGCCTGTCGAGTTTGTCGATCAACCTGTCAATGGCTGCATACATGTCATTATGTCTCGCGTCAGCAAATAGATTAGCACGATTTACGTGAATGGTTGCTTCCGCTTTTTTACGTTCTTTTTCGACCGTTAAAACGACGTGTGCAGTGATGACGTTATCAAAATGTCGCTCTATACGGTGCAGTTTTGTCGCAACATAGGAGCGCAACGCAGGGGTGATATCCAAGTGGTGGCCAGACAAGTTGATTTGCATGTTATCCTCATTAAGGTCAGTGTTGAAAAGATCCCTGATGTATTCAGGGTTGGCTGTTTGTAACGGCAATTTGACAGCATACATAGTTCCGTCGAAGGCTGGCGACGGCGAGATATGCGGGATATCTAATCAGGGCTTGATCACATTCGCTCTTTTTCTATCACTTGATGATGGAATAGACAGCGATTCACGGTATTTGGCAATAGTTCTGCGAGCAACCTGAATGCCTTGTCCCGACAGCAGTTTGACGATTTTACTGTCGCTTAAGGGTTTTTCCGGCTTCTCCGCCTGAATATATTTTTTGATCAGCGCGCGGATCGCCGTAGATGAGCAGGTTCCGCCCTGGTCAGTACCCACATGGCTGGAAAAGAAATATTTTAATTCAAACACGCCTCTTGGCGTATGTATGTACTTTCTGGTGGTGACCCGGGAAACTGTTGAATCATGCAACCCAAGACTGTCCGCTATATCGTGCAATACCAGCGGCTTCATTGCTACCTCACCGTATTCCAGGAACGCGCGTTGTCTCTCAACTATACAGGTGGCGACCCGTAACAGCGTCTCGCTGCGACTCTGGAGGCTTTTTATAAACCAGCGGGCTTCCTGCAGGTGATGTTTTAGTGAGATGTTATCGGCGCTGTTGTCGGCGCGGCGAATCATGCCGGCATAGCGCGAATTAATTCGTAAGCGCGGCAGCGCGTCCGTATTGAGTTCCACTTTCCACGTATCTCCGGCCTTTTTTACCACCACGTCCGGCACCACGTATTCGGCATTGGCTTCCTGCACCTGGCTGCCCGGACGCGGGCGCAATGATTGTATCAGCAGGATCACATGCTGCAGCTCTTCCCGGTTGAGTTTCATGCGTTTCATCAACCGCTTGTAGTCATGCGCGGCCAGCAACTGAATATGCTGACTGACCATTGTCCGGGCTTCAGCCAGCCAGGGGGTAGCGGGTTCCAGTTGCGCCAGTTGCAGGTTCAGACACTCGCTCAGGTCGCGGGCGCCGACTCCTGCCGGCTCCAAGGTTTGAATCAAATGTAACACCGCCTCTATCTCCGCCGGGTCGGTGTCCAGGTCGGCTGACAAGGTGGCGCGGATCTCTTCCAGGCTTACAGCCAGGTAACCGTCGTCATTGATCGCGTCAATCAAGGCAATGGCAATCGCTTTGTCGGTTACCGATAGAGTGATCAGGTTAAGTTGCGAGAGCAGGTGGCGCTGAAGATTACCTTCTCCATCATCCCGGCATTCATAGCCATAATATTCTGCCTGGTCGCCCTCTTGGGAATAATAGGTCGTGGCATCATAGATATCTTCCCATACTGTATCCACCGGCAACTCTTCGGGGATACTCTCATGGGTAAAGGCCTCGGGATATTCCTCTCCGTTGAGTTCCGTATCATCAGCTTCCGGTGTGTCCGCTTGCAGTTCAGCCGCATCGTCTTCGTCCAGCTCCAGCATCATGTTGGAATCCAGCGCTCCCTGGATCTCGAGGTTCAATTCCATGCTGGACAACTGCAACAGCCTGATGGCCTGCTGCAGTTGCGGTGTCATGGTCAACCCCTGACTTAAATTCAACTCTAGTGATTGCTTCATACCATGAAGTGTAGCGCAAAAAAGCGATCGTGCCTCAAACTTGTTAACCCCGGATATAGCTGCAGCGGGTGCAATATCAGGGTTTGGACTACATCTTGAACTCGAAACCCAGGTAAACGTCTCTCACGGTTTCATTGGCAAGGATTTCATCCGGTGTTCCCTCGGCAAGGATCCTGCCTTCATTGACAATATAAACCCGATCGCAGGAACCCAGCGCCTCCCAGACATTGTGATCGGTAATCAGGATGCCTATGCCCTTTTCCCGCAGGTAGCCGGTTATTCGCTGAATATCGTTTATGGAGATGGGGTCAATACCGGCAAACGGCTCGTCAAGCAACAGGAATTGCGGCTCGGTAGCCAGGGCCCTGGCGATCTCTACGCGCCGGCGCTCGCCACCGGAAAGGCTCATGCCCAGGCTGTCACGCAGGTGGGACACATGAAACTCGTGTAACAGCGCCTCGGTCCGCCGTTTGGCCTCAGCCTTGCTCATGTTTTTGCGTAACTCCAGGACTGCCAGGATATTTTCTTCCACGGTGAGTCTGCGAAAGATAGATGACTCCTGGGGCAGGTAGCCCAATCCCAGGCGCGCCCGTTTTTCCATCGGTAACAAGCTGATATCCTTGTCATCAAGGTATATATCACCCTTGTCACAGGGGATCAGACCGACGATCATGTGAAAACTGGTTGTTTTGCCCGCCCCGTTAGGACCTAACAGCCCAACGATTTCACTGCTGTTGATAGTCAGGCTGATATCGCTCACCACTTGTCGCGAACGAAATGATTTGGATATGGCCTGGACGGATAAAACACTCATGCTATCTTGTTGGAGGACATTACGATCCGTTTTCCTTTTTCCTCTTGAGGATCAGCTTCACCCGGCCCTTTTTAGCGGATGCGGGCGTTGCCTGCGAAGTTTCACCCTCGGGACGACTCCAGGCCTTCACCCGACTGAGTTCCGTATTGTACTCTATCCTTTGCCCGACCAGCGTCGAGGTATCCTGTTTAACCCAGGCATCCCGAATTAAGACGACCAGGTTTTTCAGCTCATAGTATTCCATTCTCATGGCTCTCGCCTGGTCGTGCACGGTCTTGTCGTTCGGCAATTGTTTATATGTGGCGGGGTTGCCTTCAATGATCAGGTGGTCCAGTTCATCCCCTTCCTTACTGTAAACTGTCATCACATCGCCCGTCATGTGTATTGAACCCTGTCTGACGATTACATTCCCCCGGTAGATGCTGACATTATTCAGTTCATCAAGTTCCGCTTCGTCAGCTTCGACTTCTATTGGCTGGTCTTTGTCCGACGACAACGGGTATGCCGTGAGGCATCCCAGCAGGCAGAGCAACCCGACCACGGCGTTAACTGCGCGGCGTGGCGTTAATGGTAGTTCTTTCATGTTTGATCACTTCCAATCGACTCTCGGGTAAGTATGCGCGCATGCCCATTCCCGTAATTACGGCATTGTTGGTAACAATGGTTGCATGGCGGTCCGTTTCTGCATATTCGTCTTCCAGCGACACCTTGACGTGGGATGTGCTGACTTCCAGCGTTGGGCTGCCCGTATCATCGTATTCCCACATTTTAACTATACCGTACAACAGAATAGTATCATCATCTCCCTCCAAGCGACCTTTTTCCGCGTTTATATACAAAGGAAGTTTATCTTCCCGGAAAATTTCCATACGGGGCATGACCAACTCGGTGCTGCCGTTATAGGGATAATGCGCCATATAATCCGCCGACAGCTTATTCTTCGGTTTGCCCTCCTCGTTCATTGTCAGGGTGGTAAAGTCCTCCATATAATAATCCGGGGCACGCGCATCGGACCGAAGGCCGCTGCCGGGGTCCTCGGACAACCATTGCAATAACCACGCACTGCCGGCGGCTGCGCCAATCAGTAATGCGAGGATGAACAGCCGTTGAACCATGACGGTCAGACCGCTTGTGCGCGCAGAAGGTCGTGCATGTTCAGAACGCCAATTAATTGCCGGTCCTGGTCCAGCACCAGCAAGGCATTAATTCTGTATTCTTCCATCATCCGCAAAGCTTCGGCCGCCAGGCAGGTCGCGGCAATGGTCTTGCCATTTTTTGTCATAACCTCCCCGGTAGTAGTGGTATGTACGTCGAATCCGGCATCCAGGGTCCTGCGCAGGTCACCATCAGTGAATACGCCTGATACTTCACCGCGTTCATCAAGCACCGCAGTCATGCCCAGTCCTTTTGCGCTCATCTCCAGTAATGTCCGACTCAATATGGTCTTCTCCTCCACCCGGGGAATTTCATCGCCGGTATGCATGATATCTCTCACGCTTAACAACCGCCTTCCCAGTGACCCGCCGGGATGGGAGCGGGCAAAATCCTCTGCATTGAACCCCCGGGCCTCAAGCAGGGCGACGGCAAGGGCATCTCCCAGAACCAGGCTGGCCGTGGTGCTGGCAGTTGGCGCCAGGCCCAACGGACAGGCTTCCCTGGCGACACTGACGTCCAGGCAGACCGTGGCGGCCTTCCCCAGCGTGGATGCAAGATTGCCCGTCAGCGCGATAAGCGGGATATCCAGGCGTTTTATCACCGGCAACAAGGTAATGATCTCGCCGGTCTCACCGGAATTGGATAAAGCTATGACCACGTCATCCCGGGTAATCATACCCAGGTCACCATGCCCGGCTTCGCCTGGATGAACAAAAAAAGATGGAGTGCCTGTGCTCGCCAGGGTGGCTGCAATCTTGTGGGCGATATGGCCCGACTTCCCCATACCCAGGACCACAACCCTGCCCCTGCATTCCAGGACCAGTTGGCAGGCGCTGACAAAATGGCTGTCAATGCGGTGTTCCAGGTTACCGACTGCTTGTCGCTCCGTTTCGATGACTGCACGGGCCGCGCGCATGAGTTTTCCCGGGTCTGTATGGTTTTCGGGACTACCCGGCATAAACCACCATGTCCTGTCCTGCAGGCGGTGTTCCTGCAGGACCACTTGTTGTCAATGAGCTATCAGGATCTGACACGTTTTTCTCCCGGCCCTGAGCCGGCTTACCCTTGAAACAGCCAGTACTGGTAAGCGACAAAGCACAACAGCAACACGACGCCTCCCATGCGGTTGAACCTGTTTTTACTGGAATAAAACACCATGTATACCATCAACAGGGTTAAGCCCGCCATAACCGGAAAATCCCGCAGCAAGACCTCCTTGCCGAAGGTATCCGGATAAATAATACACGGAATGCCTAATACCATCAGCATATTAAACATATTGGAACCAATCACGTTGCCTATGGCGAGATCCATTTCTTTCTTGGCGACGCTCATGAGGGAAGCGGCAAGTTCCGGCAAGCTGGTCCCGACCGCAACGATAGTCAAACCGATCACCAGGTCATCAACGCCAATCTCCCTGGCAATATAGACCGCGCCGCGCACCAGTAGTTCAGCGCCGGCCAATAGAACCAGCAACCCGACAACCATCAAAATGATCGATTTCGAGAGAACCGGGGACTGTTTCGTTTCTCCTTCGCCTTGCACAGGATTGGCGGCTTGTCTTGTCTGTCTGACAATCCATGTCAGCATCAACCCCAGCGCAGCCAATAACAACAGGCCGTCGCCGCGTCCCAGATGCAGGTCGAGCATCACCAGCAAGGCAATCAGCATGGCCATGCACATCAGAAAAAACTCACGGCGCAGGGTCTGTGACTGAACCAGCAGGGGTGAAAACAGCGCGGTCGCTCCCAGCACCAGACCGATGTTGGCGATATTGGAACCCAGGGCATTGCCGATGGCGATACGGGTTTTTTCATCCCACGCGGCAACGCCCCCCACAAAAACTTCCGGCATCGATGTTGCTATACCGACTATGATCAAACCGATGACCAGCGGCGGCACCCCCAGCGCGCGGGCGGTCCCGGCCGCGCCTGATACAAACCGGTCTGCCCCCAGCACCAGCAGAACCAGGCCGCCAAGTGCTGCTATTATCGCCAGCCACATATTCCGTTACCTGTAATCCGGATGATCTTCCCGGGTCAGACTTTGCCCGCGTGCCGTCTTCCCGCGCCGCCCCTGCCTTCCTTCGGCTTCGTACAGAGGATACAATACCGCCTCCGATACCTGATTTGAGTAGATAAAATGCTTCACTGGTTCTTTCTTGCCGCAGCAATTCTGTTAGAGGTTGCAGGGACCATGTCCATGAAACTGTCTGATGGGTTTACCAGGCTGATCCCCTCGATCATGCTGTTTGTATTTTATGCCGCGTCATTTACGGCGCTGACTTTTTCCCTGAAAAAGATCGATCTCAGCATAGCCTACACGGTTTGGGCAGGCGTGGGAACCGCCCTGGTTGTCCTGGTAGGCATACTCTATTTTCGCGAGCCGATTACGATCATGAAATCCGTCAGTATCTGCCTGATCATTATGGGTGTTGTAGGTTTGCACCTGGATAAGACAGCTCCCTTGGCCGGATAGTAGCGAAAACAGCAGATGCGGGCAATGATACTGGCGGCGGGACGAGGCGAACGGATGCGCCCCCTGACCGATAAGCTGCCCAAGCCCCTGTTGTCTGTAGCGGGTAAACCGTTGTTGCAATATCATGTGGAAGCCCTGGCACGAGCCGGTTTTTCCGAACTGGTGGTCAACCATGCCCGCTTCGGCGACCAGATTGAGGCATTCCTTAGTGACGGCGCTGCATTCGGAGTGAAGATCCGTTATTCTGCTGAAGGCGATAATCCCCTGGGCACCGGTGGCGGTATTAAACAGGCGCTGCCCCTGTTGGGTAATGACCCGTTCCTGGTCATCAATGGCGACGTATGGACCGATTATCCTCTGGATACGCTGCCAACGACACTCCCCGGCCAGGCCCATCTGGTCCTGGTCCCCAATCCGGCGCACCATCAGGACGGGGATTTTGTCCTTGAAAGTGATGAGGTCTTATGCTCCGGTCAGCCCAGGTTTACTTTCAGCGGTATCGGTGTCTACCGGCCCGGGTTGTTCCAATCAACACCGGAGCAAATATTCNNTTGTCCGAGACGGTATTCTACTCGAGCTAGCCCGGTGCAGAGGAGACAACCGCCATCCCATGCTCCCGCAGCACCGTCAGCAGCATATCCCGGCGGTTCCGAAAAGCGCATTTCTTCATTGCCCGCACGGACGCGCTGAGCGCGGCGGGTGTCAGCCCAGGTAGTAACCGAGACTCCGTCAGGGGGGTCGGGCTGCCTGGCGCCCGGAGGTCCAGAAAGACAGCGCTCAGCGTCCGGTCAGGCATCTGCTCCAAATGCCAGTACTCGGGTACTCCCAAGTCCCGGTAGAAGATCTGTTTAGCTCTATCAAAGTGCGTCACTTCCACTTCCACCACCAGGTCCGGGGGGTGTGCTAGAGCCCAAGCGTCCGCCAGTTCACCTTCGTCCTCATCGAACGTCTGGTATGTCAAGGCATTTTCCCCCAGGTAATAACAGCAATCTGGTTCGGCCCCAGTATCCGGCGGGTCAGTTGGTCGGCGCCAACGGGTGGCGCGCAGGGGTTCGCAGTCCAGACTCAGGAGTGTCGCGGCTTCCTGAACTACGAAATCAATGCGGCTGGATAATCCTTCATGCGTTCGTCCAGGGGTCATCAGTAGCACCAAGCCACGTACCGGATCCAACACGACCCGGCGGAAAACGTCTTCCAGGTGCAGACGAGCAAGCGCCAGAACTGTCCCGGAGTCGGCATAAAAAGCAATATAGCGAGAGCCCATCGAACCGGTTCTCAGGGTCAGCATCTCTGTATCAGGCGCCGGTATAGATTCTGCTGTGGCACGCATGGAGTGTCCTCAGGATCACAATAAAACAGGGTGATAGTATAGCATCCTGATGCCGTCTCCTCAGTTGACCGGGGTCATGTCTGCCGGAACTGTTGCCGTCGCTATTTCTTTGAGCCGCTCCTCAGCCAGGCGCGCGGCTGTTGTGTCGGGGTATAGTTGAATTAATTCCTCCAACTGCTGTTTTGCCGGTTCAATCATGCCCAGTTCATGCTGGCAGAAGCCTGCCTTCAATTTTGCCTGGGCCAGTTTCGGACTCTCGGGATAATTCTGCAGCAGGGCGTCATACTCTACCAGCGCCTGGTCGAAGAGGTTGTTCACAAAATAGACCTCGCCCAGCCAGAACTGGGCATTATCGGCGTATTCACTGTCAGGATAAAGCGCCAGGAATTCACGAAACGCGGTGATGGAGCGGTCGTACAGAGACTGCTTTAACAGGTCGAATGCATTCTGGTAATGCGCGTGAATCTGTTCCGGAGCCACTTCAGCCGGCGCAACGGCAACAACCTGTTCAGGGGCCTCGGGCGCCGATATGTCCAGCGCAGGGTCTGCCGCAGTCCCGCTATCTTCCTGCCCGGGAACCGGCTCCGGCTGCTGCGCCGGGAGAGCGGTCGGGGAAACGATATTCTCAGCTGTTGTGCCGCCCATTTGTTCCTGACTGACCAGCTCCAGCGTCAGCGGCGTCTCGGTCTGTTGATCCCCGCCTGTTTCTTCGGGTCCGGTAAAGGGAGACAGGGTCTGCAACGGTGGTTCAACTTCACCGGCCGCCGTTTCGGTTGTGCCCGTTAACGGATTTTCGAAGCGCTGCAGGCGTCTGTCTATGTCCGTGTATAAGTCCCGCTGCCGTTTTTTTATCTGTTCAAGCACATGATTCTGTACTTCCAGGTCACCGCGCAACCGACTGATTTCCACCTCCAGGGCTTCTATCTGCTGCAACATATCCAGCAAGCCCTGGTTGGACAGCGCTGCTTCGATATTCTGAAGACGCGCCAGGATGGCAGTTTCGGGATTTACCGCGTCCTGCGCGTATGCGCCGCTGGCACTCAGTTGTATGATGGTCAGCAGGACAAGCACCTGTCTTACAGCCCGCATTTTCATCGGCTCAGTAAACGATCTCAACTCGCCTGTTCAGCCCCCAGGCCTGTTCATCATGGCCGGGATCAGCAGGCCGTTCCTCTCCGTAACTCACGGCCCTGACCTGGTCGGATGACGCGCCCAGCACAACCAGTTGTTTTTTGACCGCCAGTGCGCGCCGCTCGCCCAAGGCAAGATTGTATTCACGGGAACCGCGTTCATCGGCATGGCCTTCCAGTGTCATAACCAGACCGGGATTGGCTTGCAGAAAACCGGCATGCGCCTGGATGATCCCCTCGAATTGGGACAATACCGCGCTGCTGTCATAGTCAAAATAAATCACGCGCACAGACAACAGGCTTTCCGGGTCCTCAAGCTGCTGCACAATGGTAGCTTGCTCTCCTTCCGCGCCGAATGCCTGCGCTTCGCTGCCGGCTCCCGCATCACCCGTACCGTCATCTGTCATTCCTGCGCTGTCCGACTTGTCTACCACCTCGGGGGGCTGATCTTTCTCAGGCGTCGTGGTACAGGCCGCGATAAACAAACCCAGGATAAGCAACAGCAGAATTTTTTTGGTCATAATCGTTCTCCGGTCTCAAAAACCAACCCGTATATCTCAGCGTGATGCGATCACAAATCGTCAGGATAGACGATTTGCACGGCGTAAGCCGCCCATAGGGTTGCGTCCAGGGATGGACGCAATGAACGCATCAACCGCACACAATGATGACATACCGACAGATTACCATAACTTATTGACAATAAATATATATCCGATAGCAACAAGCGACGGCGGCGAGACCTGTGATTTATATTCAGTCGGACAGAAACGGTCCCCAGGCGGGTTCCCTGACCTCGCCGTCCTGCAGGGCCAGCCGCTGGTGCACCCTGCCGTCGGCTGAGACCGCCGCCAGTTCGGAACCGTAACGGCCATTGGTGGCATAGATGATCATACTGCCGTTAGGCGAAAAACTGGGTGATTCGTCCAGCCGGTTATTGGTCAGGATACTCAGGCTGCCGTTTTCGATGTCGAGATAAGCAATCCGGTACATGCCGTTATTCCCATGTACCATGGTGATGCCGGTACCGTCCGGGGAATAGCGCGGCCGTGCGAAATACGGCCCTTCAAATGTGAGCCGTCTGGGCGCGCCACTTTGCAGGTCGACCTCATAAATCTGCGGCGTGCCGCCCCGGTCGGAGGTAAAAATAAGCCTGCCGCCGTCCGGCGACCAGGCCGGCTCCGTATCAATGGCCCGGTTATGGGTTATACGCTGCAACGAGTTGCTGGACAGGTGCAACACAAAGATTTCCGGATTGCCTTCTTTTGACAAGGTCAATGCCAGCCGCCCGCCGTCAGGGGAGAACGCCGGCGCGCTGTTGATACCCTCGTGGGCGGCTATCTCGTCTCTCTGGCCGGTACGGACGTTTTGCACAAACACCGATGAGCTGTCCCCTTCGAAGGAAACGTAGGCGAGGTATTGCCCGTCCGGCGACCAGGCCGGCGACATCAGCGCCTGCTCCGATTCGAGCAGCACCTGCGGGTTAAAGCCGTCGGCGTCAGCGATTTGCAAGCTGTGACGCTCTCCGCCGGCTGCATCCTGTTTGACCGTGACATAGGCAATACGGGTATTGAACGCGCCGCGCACGCCGGTCAGTTTTTCGAAGATGATATCGCTGATACGGTGCGCGGTGCGGCGCAGTTGTTTGCGTGGGACCGTGATCCGAAACCCTGTGAGCTGTGTACCCTTATAGACGTCAAGTAACCTGAATTCAATCTCAAAGTCCCCCGTCTCGCCCTGTTTCAGGTTGCCGATGACGATGTTTTCCATGCGCAATAATTGCCAGTCCCTGAAATTGACATGTCCGAATTCCACCGGCATCTGCGGCATATCCCCCTCGTCCATGGTAGCGAAACGCCCGCTCCTCGCCAGGTCATTGGCAATAGTCCTATGCAAATCAATCGGTTGCGTGTCGGCTGGGCGGTTCCAGCCAAACGGGACAACGGCGATGGGCAGCGCATTTTCAACTCCGGTATCGATAAAAATTTCCAGTTCGCCCTGCGCCTGTGCCTGGGGCATGATTGGCAGTAATACGATCAACAGGCGGCAAATATATCTCACGGGATTAGTCCTTGGGTTTGAACCTGAAATTGAATTTTCTCAACCGCAGGCGATCGAACGTCGCCGGGTCCGCGGGCAACGGCAACGGCGAAGCCTTCTCAACCGCGGTAACGGCCCTCCGGTCGAATACTTCATTACCGCTTGATTTATTCACGGTCACGTTGATCACCTCGCCGCCGGGTATGGTCTGCACTGATAATACGCATTCCAATCCTTTAGGCAAGCCGGTTTTATTAAAGTTTCCGGTAACCACCAGGTAAATTTCCGCAACAATATCCTGCAGGGTCTTTTTATCCTGTTCCTGTTGTTCCCGCGCCCGCTGTTGCCGCAATTTCTCCTCGGCCAGTTTTTTTCTCCTCGCCTCTTCTACCCTTTTCTGTTCCTCCTCGGCCTTGCGCCGTTCCGCTTCTATACGTTTCTGCTCCGCTTCGGCCTTGCGCTTCTCTTCCTCAATGCGTTTCAATTCCGCTTCGGCCTGCTGCTTTTCCTGTTTGATGCGCGCGCGCTCCGCCGCAGTCTTGCGTTCCTCCTCCTTACGCTTGCGCTCTGCCTCGCGCTTGCGTTCTTCCTCTTCTTTGCGTTTTTGTTCGGCTGCCCGTTTCCTGTTTTCTTCCTCTTTACGTTGCTTCTCCACCGCGGCGGCCTGCTCCTCCAGGTCTTTCAGCTTTTTCTCCATGGCCCGTTGCTCTTCCTGTTCCAGCTCCCTGAGCCGTTGCAGCTCTTTTTCGACGGCCTTGTCATCGACGGTGACCGCTTCAACGATGTTTTCCTTGGGTTGCGGTTTGAAGACAGGCTGGCGTTCGGCATCAAAATTAACGGCCAGCGCGGTGATAACGACAGCATGCAATACCAGTGAGTAGAGAAGCGAACGCAGTGTCAGAAAACGCATGGCGCATCACTGTTCGGGAGGCTCGGTGATCAAGCCCATACCGCTCACTCCGGCGCCCTGCAGCAGGGCCATGACCTGCACCACCCGTCCGTAGTTGACGCCGGCATCCCCTTTTACCAGTACCGGAAGCTCGGGACGATACTTGACTAATGCGCCTACCCGGTTAACCAACACTTCGGGGGTAACGGGTTGGTCCTGGTTCTCGCCGTAGTTGATAAAAAAGTTCCCCCCCGCATCCACGCTGATGATTACGGGATCATTATCACTGGCCGGCAACGGTTCCGACGGGACCTGCGGCAGGTCGATTTTTACCCCTTGACTGAGCAGCGGCGCAGTGATCATGAATATGATCAGCAACACCAGCATGACGTCGATATAGGGAACAACGTTGATTTCCGACATGGGGCGTTTTCGGTTTCGCAGTCGCATGGTGACGTCCTCAGCTATGTGCCTGGCGGTGGAGGATGGCGGAGAACTCTTCTATGAACGTGTCGTAGCGATTGATCAGTCGTTCCACGTCGTTGGAAAATCGATTATAGGCAATCACCGCGGGAATCGCGGCAAACAGGCCCATCGCGGTGGCAATCAGGGCTTCTGCAATGCCCGGCGCCACCATGGCAATCGACGCCTGCTGGACGTTCCCCAGCGCGCGGAAGCTGTTCATGATACCCCATACCGTACCGAACAAGCCGATATACGGGCTGGTGGA
>JAAXHV010000281.1 GCA_012270695.1 Gammaproteobacteria bacterium
CAACATGCGGGGGCATGCTTAAGTCCGTCCCCGGTCAATCAATGGGATGTGTCGGGTGTATAGTATATGCCCGGACTCCTGAAGCCGCCGTACACATTCCACTGGAACAGTTCGTGTTCCATGCCGAAGTCCACCTGGAACACCACCTCGTCGCCGGAGTATTCCAGGATGTGCCCGCCCGGGTAATATATGTCGTCCGTCACCCGCCGGGTTTCATCCATGATGTTCTCGCCGAGTCCGGGTATCAGCGGGGTGCAAAAGGCATGAATGACCAGGCGGTTGTCCGTTTTCGGCAAACGCCAGGCATCGCTCATGGCGTAGGTGAAACAGGAATCTTCGGTCTGTGAGTCGCCGCTGGTCCAGACCTGTTTCACGGTCATGTTTTCCTCGTCCACCTGGTATTCCACAGCGCGGCTGAAATTTTTCTCCAGGGGCGGATAGTCTTCAAAGGCCATGGCGCCATTGTATGCCCGGTTGTCAAACAGGATGATGGTGCCGGCGTGGGTCACCCGCGGGTTGTGCTGGTAGGCAGGCCATAAGAGGTCACCGACCGGGGTCAGCAACTTGTCCCTGAGGCGCTCCGGCCAGCCCCGGTGGTGGCCCAGGATCCATTTGATCTCCTTCGTTTGTTTGTCGATCTTGACGACTGCGCTCTGTTCCCGGAACGATACGATGACTGAGTCGTCTCCCGGGTCGTAACTCAGCCCGTTGCCGTGCGTCCAGTCCCGGTACTGGTCGAATCCCCGGGTCCACCAGTAACTCCAGAAGGTGTCGCGCCCGATACGCCAGGGGTCCAGGTAATCCATGGCGTCCCAGGTCCAGACCTGTTCTCCTTCCGGCGTGAAGATAACGACGGAGTCCGCCATGATAATGGCGTCTTCCCTGGGCGCGTCCGGGTCCGACTCGCTGGAATACCAGTCTTTCATGGGATAACCGTTCGCGGTAAACGCAAGGAAACTCCCGTCCGGCAACTCATGGGGCTGGTGATGCAGGGTCTGCTGGTTGCGGATGGGTATGGCATCCGGATTGTCGGGAGGCGGCAAGGGATTGTCTTCCGGGTAGTATTCCGCCAGCACATTGCCGAGCATGTCGATGATGAGCGATGAACTGAACCGGTGCATCAGGAGATTCCCGTTCCCGAGCCGTTCAATCCCTGCCACCCGGGACGGCGATTCAAACCACCAGACCACCTCGCCCTTGTTGTCCAGGGCCACGATCAAGCCGAAATTAACGGACCATTGATATTGTTTTTCTGTCAGCCAGTGACCGCGTCCCAGGGCGCGGCGGCGCGCGCTCAGGAAGGTAACGCCCGGTTCCATGCGGTCCGGTTCGGACACGGAAACGGTAATCTGGGGAAATTTCAGTTGATCCGGATATCCCGGCGTCGTGTGCCTGAATGTCTGGACATGAACCTTGCCGTTAGCGGAACGCAACGTCAGGGTTATCTCATGCTCGCGCTCTGCCCGCATCCCCAGCACCGGTATCGAATATTTTCCATCTCCAGCGCTGTTCGCATCGAAGGATGCGTCCCAGGTATTTTCCCCGTCCGTAATCCCTATATGGACGTCCACTTCTTCGTTACCGACGAATTCGATGACTGCGGCCAACGGCACCCGGCCGGACGGGTTCACGATAAATTTCGGTGGGTCGGTGAAATCAATTGACGCGGACAGCGCCGCCAGCGGACTCAGGAGCAAGATAAAACAAACAAGCTTGAGCCATAAGGCTACGGTCAATTTACCGAGAGTCTTTCCAGGTACCATGTCTTGAGCCTCCTGAGGTTCGCCTCCTGGATGGAATATGGGCCAGGCCGATATACCCTGGACAGGACGCCCGCCTGGTTGTCCTCGGTGATCTTTTTATCCTGCCTGGTGGTGACGTCCCACAAAAAAGTGATGTCTTCAGGGTCGTAATCAATCCCTTCCCGGGCTGTTTCATCCACCAGCCAGGTGAATGTGACATCGGTATCCTGAACGCCCCGTGGGGTGAATTGTGTCATCACTGCAAAATCATTGGTGGCTTGCACGATGTTCAGGGGATTGAAGACAAAAACGGTGACGCCGCCATCAAAACCCCGGTAGCTCCCCATCAGCACCCTGCAGGCCGGTTTTCCGTCCATGGTTTCGGACTGGAAGCCTTTTTGAATAAACGTTCTGGACGCGCACACGTCGCCCGTCTCTTCATTGCCGCCGGGATATACACCAGTCAGGTGTCCCATGTTGCGCGCTTCCGCCTCCCATTGGTCAAATATGGGCGCGAATTCTGTTTCCGCGGCCTCCGGACCCGTGCCTTTGCC
>JAAXHV010000282.1 GCA_012270695.1 Gammaproteobacteria bacterium
GCCACCAGCGTCTTGCCCTCGCCGGTGCGCATTTCCGCAATGTTCCCCCGGTGCAATACGATACCGCCCACCAGTTGAACGTCAAAATGCCGCATATTCAGGGTTCTCTTGCCTGCCTCGCGTACCAGGGCAAATGCTTCCGGCAGGAGATCTTCCAGGGTCTCACCCTGCTCCCACCTGGATCTCAGTTCTGTGGTTTTTTGCGGGAACTCGGCGTCCTGGAGCCTGGCAACGCCGGTCTCGAGTTCATTGATTCTCCCGACGGTCTTCTGCATGCTCTTCAGCACGCGCGTATTCCTACTGCCGAAGATCTTTGTGAAAACAGTTCTGATCACGTGGACAATCCGGGCGCATCAAGCGCAGTCTGTTCTGCTGACATGGCAGATATATTACCGTTACTCATTGACGGCAAACAAGTATCAGATGGCACCGAGCGACTTGGTGAGATACGCGGGTTAACCCGTTCCGGTCGCGCGACCTGCACCCCTGGAAGAGTGGGCTGATTAACTCGGAACGACAAAAAAATAAAGAATTACTGCAAAGAAATATGGCTGCTGGGGTTGACGTGCCGGCCGCCTCTGAGAACCTCGAAATGAACATGCGCGCCCGTACTGCGCCCGGAACTGCCCATTGTGGCAATCACTTCACCTTTCTCAACTTTTTCACCGACGCTGACAAGGTTTGTCTTGTTATGTGCATACCTGGTCACATAACCGTTACCATGGCTGATCTCAACCAGGTTGCCATAGCCCTGGTTCGGGCCCGACCAGGTTACGATGCCTGAGGCGACGGAGGTAACCGGCATTCCGGATCGCCCGGCTAAATCAACCCCGAGGTGAAATTCTTTCTTACCGGATATCGGGTCTGCCCGATAGCCGAATAATGATGAAACCCAGCCGCCTTCGGCAGGGTTGCCTAACGGCCGGATCTGGTCCTGCAGGCTTCTTTCCATCAGCATGGTTTCCAAGGCTGATAATTTATCCTGACGGTCTTCCAGAGCCTGCTCCAGTTGATTGAGGGAAATGAGAAAATCAAAATCCGACGAGCCCTGTGTATCGTTGCTGACCATTGTATGGGGGCCGCCGATTCCCGGTGGATTCTCAACGTCGAATTCCATGTCGTCCACAGACGCCATCCTGGCAAGCCGGGCGCCCAGCGCATCCAACCTCATAACGTGGCTCTGTAACAAGCTCAGTCGGCCCACCATTGCATTCAAGGCTGTATCGGTATCTGCCTTCACGTCCTCAAGAGCCTGTAATTCACCCTCGGTGATGCGTTTCTCCAGATAAATACTGCCTTGATTAAAAAGATAAGCGGCAAGTGCGGCAATCAGTACCAATACAACAGTACAAGCCCAAAGACTCAGAGACAGCCTCAGGGCCTTCCTTCTCTCATTCAGAAAGATTATGATCTTCATTTGTCATAATCCGATTGTTTTTCAGATAATGATAACCCGAACCCCAGCACAAATCCGTACGATATCAGACTTTCTTGCTTCCTCTGACAGGCTGTCACGGATTTGTGATCATATCGGAAAAATCAATGAACTACAAGTCATACTGTATAAATATCTCGAATACCCGTTGAATAACCACGTCACAGTTGCTGATTATCAGAAGAAAACTCTTGTTTTACATACGGATAGCGCTGCCTGGGCGGCCAAATTACGCTACAGGACTCCTGCTGTGCTCAAAGTTTTCAAAAACGATCTTCCGGGAATCCGGACAATCCGCATCAAGGTAGTGCCTTCTGCCCCGCTGAACCAGGCCTCGCACCAGGCAGAACAGATCACCCCTGAGACTGCCTGTGCTATTCGCCAGATGGCTGATAAAATCGAGGACACGGCACTTCGGTCCGCCTTGTACAGCATAGCTGAAAATGCTTTGACAGCAACACCGTCATCTCAATCCCATGGAAGCAAGCGACCGGATATATGAAACCGATGCTGCGACTTCTTCTCCGAAATTGACGATTTCCCAGACCTCCCGGGTGAGGGTCAATTTACGCAATAGCTGGTTATTGAGTTCGTGCCCGGATTTATATCCCTCGTATGAACCGATCAGGTTATGACCCAGGAGATACAAATCGCCTATTGCATCAAGAATCTTATGCCTGACACACTCATCCTGGTAGCGCAAGCCTTCTTCATTGACAACCTGTTCGTTGCCAACAACGATCGCATTGTCCAGGCTTCCACCCAGGATAAGATTCTTCTTCCGCAAAAAATCAAAATCCTTCATAAAGCCGAAGGTCCTGGCCCGGCAGACTTCCTTGACAAATGACGTGGTAGAAAAATCAACTTCAGCACGGCAGTGCCGGTCCTGAAAAACCGGATGATCGAACTGGATGGTAAAGCCGACCTTGAATCCGTCATAAGGTTCAAGCATTGCCCATTTATCGCCGTCTTCAACACGTAATACCTTTTTTATCCGGAGAAAACACTTTTCTTCATCCTGTTCCTGTACCCCTGCAGATTGGATTAAAAAAACAAAAGGACCGGCACTGCCGTCCATAATCGGCACCTCTTCCGCGCTCACGTCAATATAGGCATTATCGATACTGAAACCGGCAAGAGCCGACAGCAGGTGTTCTACCGTGGAAATACTGACACCGTCTTTTTCCAGTGTGGTAGATAACTGGGTACTACCTACGTTGGCCATGTGTGCAGGAATGTTCGCAGGGGGATCCTGGTCAACCCGGCGGAAGATGATACCCGTGTTTACCGTTGCCGGACGTATGGTAATGCTGGCCTTCTTTCCCGTATGCAGACCTACCCCCTGCGCCCGGATCGCATTTTTGAGTGTGCGCTGTTTAATCACACTAATCTACCTGCCTCCTGAGAAAAGCAGGAATCTCAAGGTAATCAGGATCATCTCTAAGGGGAGCCATTTCACCATTGCCGGCTTTCTTACGAATTACTGTGGGACGCTCAAGTTTATCATAATCCACGTTAGCGGCACTATCTGCATTCGATGCCACCAGTTTCGGCCGTGTCATATCTCCTCCGGGTGGAACGAGCCCGGTCGCGATGATCGTAACCCATAATTCACCGCTCAGTTCAGGGTTGAGAACGGTTCCAATGACTACTGTTGCCTCATCAGCGGCAACAGTCCTGATGATATTCCCCACTTCATTAAATTCGCCTATGCAAAAATCCATTCCGCCAGTGATATTCGCCAGTATGCCTTTGGCCCCGGACAGGTCAATGTGTTCCAGTAACGGACTGCTTATGGCAGCCTCCGTCGCAACCCTGGCGCGGTCCTCGCCCTGGGCTTTCCCGGAACCCATCATCGCCATACCCATTTCTCCCATCACGGTTTTGACATCGGCAAAGTCAACATTGATCAGGCCCTGACAGGTAATTACCTGGGCGATACCCTGGACCGCGCCAAGCAGCACATCATCGGCAGCTTCAAACGCATTCATCAGGGGCACGTCCGAACCTAATACGTCCACCAGTTTGTCGTTCGGGACAGTAATCAGCGAATCAACATACTGGCTGAGGTCGCGGATACCGCTGTTCGCAACATCGGTGCGTTTTCTGCCTTCAAAGGCGAACGGTTTGGTAACCACCGCCACGGTCAGGATACCCATTTCCTTTGCCACCTGGGCAACTATGGGCGCCGCACCCGTGCCAGTGCCACCACCCATTCCGGCAGTAATGAATACCATGTCCGCGCCATCAAGGACATCCATAATTATGTCTCTGTCCTCCAATGCGGACTGGCGCCCGACTTCCGGGTCCGCGCCGGCGCCCAAACCATGGGTAATGCCTTGGCCGAGTTGTATGATATTTTTCGCCTCTGAGGCTTTCAATGCCTGGGCATCCGTATTGGCAGAAATGAAATCAACACCCTCAATCTCAGCCTTCAGCATGTGGTTAATGGCATTTCCGCCGCCGCCACCAACCCCGATCACTTTGATTATCGCCGCTTGATTTGCGGCATCGACTAGTTCGAACATATTATCTTCCTCCAGGAATTTAAGAAAATTTGTTAAACGCTACCTTGAAACCAACTCTTCATTCGAGCCCAGATACCGGACGACCTGGGATCAATACGCCTTATGGGGGTGCGATCCTGCTGTTGGCGCAGGCCGTACAGCAATAACCCTACGCCGGTTGCATAGATCGGATTCTCGACCAGCTCAACCAGGCCACTGACATACTGTGGCGTTCCCACCCTGACGGGCAGATGAAAAACTTCTTCAGCCAATTCGACTACGCCCTGCATATTGGAACTGCCTCCTGTCAGGACTATGCCGGCCACGATCAGCCTTTCATAACCGCTTCGTCTCAATTCCGCCTGCACCAGGGAAAACAACTCTTCATAGCGGGGTTCGACGACTTCCGCCAGTGTCTGCCTGGACATCCGGCGCCCCGGACGGTTGCCGACACTGGGGACTTCCACAGTCTCGTCGGAGTTAGCCAGTTGCGCCAACGCGCAGGCGTGTTCGACCTTAATCTCTTCGGCACTTTCTGTAGGTGTGCGTAAGGCAACGGCAATGTCGTTGGTAACCTGGTCGCCCGCTATGGGAATGACTGCGGTATGGCTGATCGCGCCATTGGTAAAAACGGCCAGGTCGGTGGTACCGCCGCCGATATCCACCAGGCAGACGCCCAGGTCTTTTTCATCTTGCGTCAGCACCGAATAGCTCGACGCCAATTGCTCCAGGACAATATCGTCTGCTTCGAGGCCGCAGCGGCGCACACACTTGATGATATTCTGCGCCGCGCTGACCGCGCCGGTCACTATGTGTACCTTCGCTTCCAGCCTCACACCGGACATGCCTATGGGCTCCTTGATACCTTCCTGGCCGTCGATAATGAAATCCCGAGGGACAATATGCAGTATCTTCTGGTCTGCCGGTATGGCAACAGCCCGCGCTGCGTCGATGACTCTTTCGATATCGCCGGCCGCCACTTCATTGTCGCGGATCGCGACAATTCCATGGGAATTCAGGCTGCGAATATGGTTGCCGGCAATCCCCGTGAATACTGCATAGATATTGCAACCCGCCATCAACTCAGCCTCCTGTATGGCGCTCTGGATGGTCTGCACCGTCGACTCGATATTGACTACCACCCCTTTCTTCAAGCCACGGGACCGGCACGAGCCCAGGCCGATGATTTCGATCTTGTTATCCTCGGTTACTTCTGCAACTATCGAGACGACTTTGGAGGTCCCGATATCAAGCCCAACAATTAAATTAGTCATAGCCCCTCACTCGAAAACAATAGTTAAAGCTAGCCCGTTGTCCATTTGACCGCAAACCCGTTGGTGTATCTCATATCAACCGATTTTGCTTGTAACAAGCTGTCAGCCTGGTAGGGCACTGCAAAACTGAAAAATCGTTTAAACCTGGCTTCCACATCCTTTCTCCCCAGCAAGACAACCGGACCGTCCGCCAATTTGAATTGCCAGGCCCTCCTTTCCGTCAGTACCAGCATTTCGACTTCCATATCCCAGCGCTTTAATTCCGTTTTCAGGAGTTTGTATTTCTCCAATACCGCCTCTTCACTGCTCTGCGGCCCGCTCAGAAACGGCAGTCCCGGAGGGAAGGACGCCTCCTCAGGCGAGAAAACAGCTGCCTCGGCGCTGATCAGTGCGTTACTGCCCCATAGAGCCACAGGTTCATGTTCTGTTATAAAAATCATCAGGCTGTCCGGCCACACCCGTCTGATGGCGACCTCATTGATCCACGCTTCTTTCAGTAATTCCCGCTTAACGCCGGCGATGTTCACGGTAACAAAACCGCCCCGGATGATATTCGCTGCCTTTTTTTCCAGTTCAGCCGGAGACAGGTGTACAAAACGACCGGCAACCTGCACGCTTTTAACAGGCATAATTTCCGACCAGGGAATTCCAGACCAGAGATACAGCGCCAGTCCGACACATGCTGCAACGATCAATATCCTGAGCAGGTGTTTTTTCGAATGCTTAACCTGCATTTCTACCAGGTCGCCGGTTGCTATCGGGTCCATGGTAAGTCGTCTATCCTGGTGATTTGTCATCGCGCCTCCAGGTCACCAGGTTGTTTCACCGGCATACTCGTATCAAGCACTTGCATGACCAGGCTGTCGAAGTCCACACCTGTTTGCCGGGCGGCCATGGGTACCAGGCTGTGGCTGGTCATGCCGGGGACCGTATTGACGTCGATCAGACTCGGCCGGCCGTACTCATCCAGCAAAAAATCAACCCTGCCCCAGCCGCTTGCGCCGATTGAATCGAACGCCTGCAGCGCCAGGGCGGCCATCTCCGCTTCGCTCTCCTGCGCGAGGCCGCAGGGGCAGAGATAGCGGGTGGTATCGTCCAGGTACTTCGCCTGGTAATCGTAGAAATCCCGGTCCGTTTCTATCTTGATCGCCGGTAGCGCGCGGCCGTTCAATATACCCACAGTGTAATCACCGCCCGACAGCCACCGCTCGCAGAGGACTTCGTTATCGTAGCTGACGGCATTCAGCCAGGCCTCCCGCAACCCCTCCTCGGCCACCACCTTGGCAGCGCCGACGCTGGAACCTTCATGCACCGGTTTCATCATCAGCGGGAACTCCAACTCTCGCGCTGCACTGTACAGGTCTTGTTCGCAACGGATGAGTTTGAACTCGGGGGTCGGCAAGCCCAGGTTTTGCCAGATCCACTTGCATCTCACCTTGTCCATGGACAGGGCCGAGCCCAGTACGCGGCTCCCCGTGTAGGGCAGGTCGAGGGACTCCAGGGCGCCCTGGATGACGCCGTCTTCACCGCCGCGCCCATGCAGCGCGTTGAACACCCGATCGAAACCACCTGTGACCAGGTCGTTCACCACCGTTTCACCCGCGTCGATTTCCCATGCATCCACCCCCTGGCGGCGCAGGGCTGACAGGATCGCAGCGCCCGTTTGCAGGGATATTTCCCGCTCTGCCGAACGGCCTCCCATCAACACGGCAACCTTGCCGTAGTGCCTGTTTTTCGTGTGCTTGTCCAAATCCGTACCTGTCAGGGTTCACCGATAATTCTTACTTCCGGGACCAACCTGGTGCCCGTCATCTCTTCAACAGTTGCCTGTACATGTAAAATCAGGGCTTCGATATCTCCGGCGCTGGCCTTGCCCGCGTTGATAATGAAATTCGCGTGTTTTTCAGACACGTGGGCACCACCGATTGCGAAGCCTTTCAAGCCGCATTGCTCGACCAGGCGCCCGGCGAAATCGCCCGCAGGATTTTTGAATACCGAGCCACAACTGAATTGCCCCATCGGCTGGGTTTCGGCCCTCCTGGTCAGCAATTCCCTGATACGCGCTTCCGCTTTTCCATCGGCATCCCTGTCAAGCCGGAAAACCACGTTGAGGAACCATTCGTCATCCGCCAGGTCGACCTGGCGGTACCCGGTTGCAAAGTCCGCGCCGGTCCTTTCAACCCGCATGCCATTGCGCGTTACTGTCTCCACCTGTTCGACGATACTCCAGGTCTCAGCGCCAAAGGCGCCGGCGTTCATGGCCAGCGCACCGCCCACCGATCCCGGGATCCCGGCCAGGAATTCAGCGCCGGTCAATCCGGATTTCGCGCTGAATCGGGCCACTTTTGCGCAGGCTACTCCACAGCCCGCCCGCAGCGCGTTGCCTGACAGCAATAGCAGCTTGTCCTTCATGCCGACAGATGAAATAACCGTACCCCTGATGCCGCCATCCCGTACCAGTACGTTACTGCCCAGCCCAATCCAGGTAACGGGTTCGCCATCCGGCAATGCCGCAAGAAAACAGGCCAGATCATCCTCGTCGGGGGGAATATAAAACCGCTCAGCCGGCCCGCCGACTTTCCATGAAGTATGTCTGGACATCATCTCGTCCGTCTTCAGCAGGCCGCGCGGTGGCGCTTGCACAGTGCGGTTTTCAAGACGTGTCGCATCAGCCTGCATCACTCACCTATTCACTTGTCATAGGTAGCCCGGATTTCTCACCGGGTGATGCGATGATTGCACCGGATTTTTACGCCAGCGCACATCTTGCTGTCTGTGAGTCTGGCTAGTCATTCCGTCCGTACACCTCCAGCAGCCGGCCGCCGAGGGCGCTGATATCTCCTGCGCCCAGCAACAACAGGATATCGTTGTGTTCCGTAACGTGCTCCAGCACGGCCAGCAGTTCCGCTTCATCACTGACGAGGATAGGCTCCACCTCGCCTCTTACCCTGAGTGCCCGGCTCAGTGAACGGCTGTCGGCGCCCTTTATGGGCGTCTCCCCGGCAGGATAGACCTCGAGCAGGATCAACGTGTTCAGGCCCGACAGCACCTGGCAAAACTCTTCGAACAGGTCCCGGGTACGGGTATACCGGTGTGGCTGAAACACGACGACCACTTTCCTGCCGGGCCATCCGTCGCCCAGCGCGCCGGTGATAGCTGCTATTTCACTGGGGTGATGGGCATAATCGTCGATGAGCAATACAGTCTTGCCGCCAATACGGATATCGCCCAGGATAGAGCTTCTGCGGGCGATGCCCTGGAAGTTTGCCAATCCGGCGCTGATCGCCTGTTGCGATATACCCAGTTCGGTTGCCAGCGCCACTGCCGCCAGGGCGTTGAGGACGTTATGCCGCCCCGGCAGGTTCAGCGTCACCTTGAAAGAGTCGTTCTGGTTACGGCGCACTATGTTGAAGCGAGTGAGCGCGCCGGCATATTCACAGTCTTGTGCCCGGTAATCCGCAGCGGAATCTATGCCATAAGTGACATAAGGCCTGTTTATACGCGTGGCAATTTTCCGGATGCCGGCGTCATCGCCGCAGATGACCACCAGACCGTAGAACGGCAGACAGTGGAGGAAATCGATAAAGTTGTTTTGCAGCGCCTCGTAACTGCCGCCGCAATACTCCAGGTGATCGGAGTCAATATTCGTCAGGACTGCATACACAGGCTGCAGGTGCAGGAACGAGGCATCGCTCTCATCGGCCTCTGCGACTATGTATTTGCCCTTGCCGAGCCGCCCGTGGGCGCCCGTCATGTTCAGGCGACCACCGATAATATAAGTCGGGTCGAACATTCCCTCTGCCAGCAGGCTGGCGATCAGGCTGGTTGTCGTCGTCTTCCCATGGGTGCCGGCCACCGCAATCCCTTCCCGAAAGCGCATTAATTCAGATAGCATCTCGGCCCGCGGGATGGTGGGTATGCGTTGTTGCCGAGCCGCCGACAGTTCCGCATTGCCGGCGGGAACAGCGCTGGAATAAACGACGACGTCGCTGCCGTTCACGTGTTCCGCCCGGTGTTCAAACCTGACCTCGACGCCCATGTTTGCCAGCCGTTCCGTGGTGTTGCCCTGCTTCAGGTCGGTGCCTGAGACCGTATAACCCAGGTTATGCAAGACCTCAGCGATACCGCTCATGCCGGCTCCGCCGATACCGACAAAATGAATATGCCTGACGCGGCGCATGTTATAACCTTCAGGCATAAGCTTCCTCCAGGCACAGTGAAGCCACCGTCTGCGCGGCATCCGGATAGGCTTGCATCCGAGTTTTCTGCGCCAACTCAAACAACCTGTTTTCCGTGCTGCACAGGCGCCACAGTAAATCTTCGATCCTGGCTTCGGTCAATTCATTTTCCGGGAGCAGTAACGCCGCGCCGCTGTCACTGAGGTAACGGGCATTAGCCGTCTGGTGATCGTCAATGGCGTAGGGAAACGGGATCAGTATCGACGCCAGCCCGGCGGCGCATAATTCCGCAATCGTCAGGGCACCGGCGCGGCATACGGCAATATCCGCCCAGCTGTACGCTGATGCCATATCGGTGATAAACGGCTCAACCCTGACCTGGTCCAGTTGCAGGCTGCCGTAAAGACGCTCCGTCTCAATCAGGTGTTTCTCTCCGCATTGATGCCAGACGTTTACCTTTAACCTGTGCCGCAACCGGTTCAGTCCCAGGGGTACCACCCGGTTCAGTTGTTGCGCGCCCTGGCTGCCTCCGAGCACCAGGATATTCGGTCGCTCCGCAGTCCCGGCAATTTTCGGTCCGGGCAGGTGCACTATCTCCCGGCGTACGGGATTGCCCGTGGTGATGACCTTGGCGCCGTCCCTGAAGGTACCCGGAAAGCCCTGCATGACCTTCACGGCAAACCGGGTCAGGATCCTGTTGGTCGTTCCCGCCACCCTGTTCTGTTCATGGATCAGCAAGGGAATGCGTAACAACCAGGCCGCAATACCACCCGGACCACTGGCGAATCCGCCCATTCCCAGGACCGCTGCCGGGCGGCGGCGGATACAAATGCACATGGCCTGGAGTATTGCAGTCAGTATTTTTGCCGGCGCGGCCAACTTGTTTAAAACTCCCTTGCCGCGCACCCCGCTCACCCTGACGGTCAACAGTTCTATCCCCTGCTCCGGCACGACGCGGTTCTCGATCCCGCGGGGCGTTCCCAGCCAGAACAGGGGAATGCCTTTTGCGCGCAGGTAATCAGCCACTGCCAGCGCCGGATAAACGTGACCGCCGGTTCCTCCCGCCATGATCATGATCGGGCTACTCTCCATGGTCTGCCACCTGCTTACGCACCCTGATGCCTCGCGGATAACGGTTTTCCAAATCAATGCGCAACAGGATTGCGACCAGTATGCAACTGGTGATAATGCTGTTGGCTCCATAACTGAACAACGGCAGGGTCAGTCCCTTGGTGGGCAATAAACCCACGTTTACCCCCATGTGGATAAATGCCTGTATGCCGATTACCAGGCCCGTACCGTAGGCCATGTGCGCGGCAAAGTTCTTTCCCAACAGGCACGCGTTTTCGGCAATAGTGAATGCGCGCCAGACGAAAACCAAAAACGCCAGGGTCAGCAGTACGGTAAACAACAGGCCCAACTCTTCAGCAGAGATGGCAAAAATAAAGTCCGTATGCGCCTGGGTCAGGTAAAACAGTTTCTGTACGCTGCTGCCCAGGCCGACGCCGAACCACTCCCCCCTGCCGAATGCAATCAGCGACTGGATCAGTTGATAGCCCGAATTGAACGGGTCCTGCCACGGGTCGACAAACGCTTTCAACCTGGCCAGGCGGTACGCAGGAAAGATTGCCAGCGCTCCCAATGCTGCGACCAGCGCCGGCAGCCAGAGAAAAAACCTGCTTGCCGGAATACCGGCCATGAACAACATGCCGAGCGTTGTCAGGAAAATAACGACGACCGAACCGTAATCCGGCTCCAGTAATAACAGGCCGGAGAGCAGTGTCACGACCCCAATAGGCCGCATAAAACCGGTAAAAGTCAGGTGCAAATGCCCGGTATGCCGCACCAGGTACGCGGCTGTATAGGCGATGACACAAACCTTGGCCAGTTCCGAGCTCTGAAAATTAACGGGACCCAGGCCGATCCAGCGGGCGCTGCCGTTGACCTCCCGGCCTATCCCGGGAACCAGTACCAGCACCAGCAATACGACAGCCAGCAACAGCAGCGGCGTGCTCCAATTTTCCCACAAGGACACCGGTGATCGCAAAATAAGGACAGCAAGTGCCAGCCCGACCACCAGCGCCACGACCTGGCGCCGCAAATAGTAATACGGGTCATGGTGCAGCCGTTCGGCGAGGGCGACGGAAGAGGATGCAACCATGACAATGCCCGTTACCAGCAGGAACATGACCACCAGGACCAGCCAGGGATCATACTCGTGCCAGTTTGCTGTTTTGACATCCTGTATCCTGATTGCCTGTAGTTTCTGCACTTACCCGGCTCCCGCCGCCACCTCGGCGACACAGCGTTTGAACGCGTCACCGCGATCGGCAAAATTCCTGAACATATCCAGACTGGCGCAAGCCGGGGATAACAGCACGGTATCTCCCGGCAGCGCCAGACGGAACGCGGTACTGACCGCAGCCGCCATGCTCGTCGCGTAAAATACGCTTTCCCGGTCCGGCACAATGGCGGCAATTTCTTTTGCGCTCTTGCCGATCAATATGGTTGACTTCACATGCTTCTCTAGAGCGCCCTTCAGTGGGGAAAAATTCGCGCCCTTGCCGTCGCCACCTGCAATCAACAGGATGTTCTTGCTGTTATTCGATAAGCCGTACAGGGCTGCCAGCGTCGCGCCGACGTTGGTCCCCTTTGAATCATTGAACCAGTTGATACCGTTGAACTCAGCCACCCATTCACAACGGTGAGGCAGACCGGTAAAATCGCGCAACGCCTCCAACATCGCGGGCATGGGCAGGTTCAAAGCCCTGCCCAGCGCAAGACAGGCAAGGACATTTGCCAGGTTATGCCTGCCGTGGAGATTGAGTTCGGATTGCCTCATCAGCGCGCTGTCTTTGTGCATCAGCCAGGTTTCACCGTTATGCTGGCTGACACTGAAATCGGCGTCAGCTTGCGTCAGGGAATAACTGATCACACTGCGCTCCGGTCGTAACATGCCAAGCACGACTTCATCATCCCGGTTGATGACCATAATCCCGCCCCCGCCGTAAATATTTTCCTTGGCCCGGGCGTAATCCCGGATATTCTCGTAGCGATCCAGGTGATCGGCTGAAACGTTCAGCACCGCCGCGGCAACGGGCCTGTGAGAGCGCAGGGTCTCCAACTGGAAACTGGATAGTTCCACCAGGTAATAGTCGGGTACCGGCAACGACAATAAATCCAGCGCCGGCGTGCCGATATTCCCACCCAGGCCGACTCGCAGACCTGCTCGCTCGAGCATCATCGCCAGCAAACTCACAACCGTGCTCTTGCCGTTGGAACCGGTTACTGCGATGAGCGGCGCATTAATGTCCCGGCAGAAAATTTCCACGTCGCCCGTGATTTCCACCCCGGCGCGGCGCGCAGCCCGGATTGCCGGATGAGACGGCGCGATGCCCGGGCTGATGATCAACCGGCGTGCCCGGCACAGCAGACCGGACTGAAATTCGCCGGGAAAGAACGGCACCAGCGGATAGCGTTCCTTCAGCTTCTCCAGTCCCGGCGGCGCCTGGCTGGAGTCGGCGACTCCCAGGGTTTCCCCGCTGCCTGCCAGGTAGCTGACACAGGACAAACCGGTCTTGCCCAGGCCTAACACCAGCGTATCGAACCGTTCCGCTGTGTCTGCCATGTCGTGGTTATCCGGCTCAGCTACGGCTTGCATCTTTGTCAAACTCACGTGTCAAAACCCAATCCTCCGTCACCTGATCTTGAGGCTCGCCAATCCTATCAGCACCAGGATCACTGTGATGATCCAGAAGCGCACGATGACCCGCGGCTCAGGCCAGCCTTTCAATTCGTAATGATGGTGTAACGGGGCCATGCGGAATATCCTCCTGCCCGTCAACTTGTAGGACGTTACCTGCAACATCACGGAAACCGTTTCAATGACGAACACGCCACCCATGATGAACAGGACCAGTTCCTGTCTGACGATGACCGCAATGGTTCCCAGGGCCGCGCCCAGCGACAGGGCGCCGATGTCGCCCATGAACACCTGGGCGGGGTAAGTGTTGAACCAGAGGAAGCCCAGGCCGGAACCGGCAATAGCAGCGCAGACGATGCAGACTTCCCCAACGTGAGGTACATAGGGAAGACCGAGATAATCGGCAAACCTGATATGCCCGGTAACGTAGGCAAACGCGGTCAGGCCGCCGACAACCATGACGGTCGGCATGATCGCCAAGCCGTCCAGGCCGTCCGTAAGGTTTACCGCGTTGCTGGAACCGACGATGACGAAATAGCTGGTCACGATAAACAACAGGCCCAGTTCATAATTGAAGGATTTGATGAAGGGCAGGATCAGGCTTGTTTCGGCCGGCACCTCCGCACTGGCATACAGGAAAACAGCCGTGGACAAGCCGATTAGCGATTGCCACAAGTACTTCCAGCGGGCGCTGAGTCCCTTGGGATTCTTGCGCACGATCTTGCGGTAATCATCCACCCAGCCAAGCAGTCCGAAAGCCAGGATAACGATGAAAACCACCCAGACAAACCGGTTCGAGAGATCGGCCCAGCAGAGGATGCTGAAGGAGATGGAAAACAGGATCAGCAGGCCGCCCATAGTGGGGGTGCCGGCTTTTTCCAGGTGCGTTTCCGGGCCATCATCACGCACTTCCTGGCCTATCCGGTACTTATCCAGGTAGCGGATCAGTCTTGGTCCGACCAGCAGGGTCACAAACAGCGCGGTCAACGCGCCGAGAATAGTACGCGTGATAATGTATTGAAACGCATTAAACCCGCTGTAGAACTGGGTCAGGTATTCTGCCAGCCACAATAACATTATGCAGTCTCCTCAACCAGGGCGTTAACCACGCGCTCCATAGCCATGGACCTGGAGCCTTTGACCAGCAAATTCAGTTCGGGGCACAGTTCCCGGCGTAAAGTTTCGACCAGGTCATCCATCCGGCCGAAATGCCTGGCGCCGGCGCCGAAACCTCTGACGGAATGCGCGGCAAGATCGCCAATCCCGTACAAACGCTCAATACCAAACGCCCGTGCCTGCACACCGGCCTCCTCGTGAAACCTGGCCGACGCAACGCCCAATTCACCCATATCGCCCAATATCAGCCAGGAACGCCCCGGTAATTCACTCACCACCCTGAGCGCGGCGTTCAGGGACATGGGGTTTGCATTGTAGGTATCGTCGAAAATACGGGCATCCCGCAGCCCGTTCTTCAACTGCATCCTGCCCTTGATGGCTCGTATTCTTTCAAGGCCTGCCTTAACCTGTTCCAGGGGGATATCGACGGCAATACAACAGGCTGCCGCCGCCAGCGCGTTGAGGACGTTGTGTCTGCCGTACAGACTTAAATTCGTGCTGACCTTGCTATCGTCGAATTCCAGGTCAAACCGGGTCCTGCCCCGGGCCAGGTCGGTGCTGATGTTGCCGGCGGACACGTCGGCTGTTGTGGAAATGCCGAACGTGATCTGCCTGTTCCGGCGTGACCGTTCAAGCCACAAACCGGAGTAATCGTCATCGACATTGACAACCGCCGTCCCCGCGGGGGCAAGCCCTTCGTAGATCTCTGCCTTGGCCTCAGCCACTCCTGCAACAGAACCGAAGCCTTCAAGATGGGCAGGAGCGCACTGGGTAATCAGCGCAACACCCGGCCTGGCTATCCGGCTTAACCAGCTTATCTCCCCGGCGTGGTTGGCTCCCATTTCGACCACGGCAAAACGGTGTGAGGGCGCCATCCTGAACAGGGTCAACGGGACCCCGATGTCGTTGTTCAGGTTCCCCTGGGTGGATAAAACCTCCGCATTCACGGAAAGGATGGCATGGATCATCTCCTTGACCGTGGTCTTGCCGTTACTGCCGGTCACGGCAATGATCGGCGCGTCGAACCCGGCGCGCCAATGTCCCGCCAATATTCCTGCTTGTTTCCTGGTGTCATCCACCCTGACCACGGGTAACGGGTAGGCAGCATCCCTGTCTACCAGTGCCGCGCCTGCGCCTTTTGCAAAAGCGGCAGAAATGAAATCGTGCCCGTCCCGCGCCGCGCCGCGCAGGGCGATAAAAAGCTCACCGGGCTGCAGTGTCCGGCTGTCATAACTGCAACCGGTAAAGCGCCGGTCTGCTCCGATGAGTGTTCCGTTCAGTGCGGCGCTGGCGGCTGATAATTGCATGCTGATCACCCCGGACTCCCCAGCAGACACCTGACCTGCTGCCGGTCATTGAAGGGATAGCGCTTGCCGGCGATTTCCTGACAGGTCTCGTGTCCCTTGCCGGCGATCAACACCACGTCATCAGGCCCGGCTTTCTCCAGCGCCAGTTCGATCGCCCTGGAACGGTTCCGCTCAATAGTGGCAGAACCCTTGGCGGCGATACCGGAGAGGATGGCCTCAATAATGTCATCTCCGGCTTCATATCTCGGATTGTCATCGGTTAAAATCACTTCATCGGCAAGTTTTTCCGCCACAGCCCCCATTAACGGCCGCTTTTCCTTATCCCGTTCGCCGCCACAGCCGAAAACACAAATCAAGCGCCCGTCACAACATTCCCTCAGACTGGCCAGGGCCTGCTCAAGGGCAGCGGGTGTATGGGCATAATCGACGACGATACGCGCCCCGTCTGCGCGCTGGACAGTTTCCATACGACCCGGTACCGGGCCGATGTTTTCCAGCTTCTCCAGGATCAGGTCCAGGGGGAAACCTGCCAGGCCCAGCACCGAAACCACGGCCAGTAAATTGCCGGCGTTGAATTTCCCCGTTACCCCCGGCCGTAGCCGGCCGTTACCCCAGGGCGTGGCAATATCCAGGACAAGCTCAGCGCCAGGCACAGGCGTTGCGTTGACGAGTGGGGGAACCGGCTGATGGGGGTTGCCTGATAAACCGTAGCTGATTACCTGCATACCCGCCGGCAGGCTGCGTAGTAGCGCGCGACCGTATGCGTCATCGCAGTTCACCACGACAGCACGCAATGATTTGAATAAAAACAATTTCTCTTTGGCGCGGAAGTACTCCTGCAGGTTCCCGTGGTAATCAAGATGGTCGCGGCTGAGGTTGGTAAACACGGCCACGTCGAAATCGACACCGCTGACGCGTCCCTGATCCAGGGCATGGGACGATACTTCCATAAACGCCGCGTCCACACCTGTTTCTACGAAACCGGCAAACAGGCGTTGCAGGTTGATGGCGCCCGGAGTCGTATTGATGCCCGATTGCAGGCGCGGATAACAGCCGTATCCAAGCGTGCCAACCAGACCCGGCTGTTTCTCAGTCAGTAATGAATAGACTTTCGCCAGCCACCAGCTCACCGAGGTCTTACCGTTGGTCCCTGTGACGCCGGTAACGCGCAGGCGTTTTGTGGGGTCGCCGAAAAAACGGCTGGCTATCAATCCCAGCTTGTCCCGCAGGTCCGGTACCGGGATGACCGCAGTCAGGCGCCGGTCCAGGTCTGGCAGCAGTTCCTCATCCATAACCACTGCAGCTGCCCCTGCCTTGACGGCATCCCGGATATACAGGCTGCCGCGGGTATTGGGCCCCCGGCAGGCGAGAAACAAATCGCCTTCCCGAATAGCGCGGCTGTCCGAACTGATCCCCTGTACGGAGATATCGCTGTGCAGCGGCGCAGCGGTCATGCCTTCCAGCAGAACCTGCAACGGAATACCGGTTTGACACTTGTTCGCGGGCAACATCATCACCTGGTATTGTTGGCGAGCAGCGCTTGTTTTTTCAGTCCGATCAGGTTGTCGGGGGGAATATTCAATATCCGCAACGCTCCCTGCATCACCGCGGAAAATACCGGCGCAGCGACCTGGCCGCCGAAATACTGGCCGGCTCTGGGATCATCTATTACGACGACCAGAACCAGGCGAGGTTCGGTTGCAGGAGCGAACCCCGCAAACAGCGAAACGTAACGGTCATCGGCGTAACCGGAGGCCGAAGCCTTATGGACGGTGCCTGTTTTACCGGCAACATGGTAACCTTCGACAGCCGCCCGCCTGCCGCTTCCGGCCGGCCCGACCACCGCCCGCATCATCCTGTTGATTTCAAACGCAACCGTTTCCGGCATAACCCGCCGGGAGGCAGGGATGGCGCTGACTTTCTGGAAGCTGATCGGATACAGCAGACCTCCGGACGCAATAACGGAATAGGCCTGCGCTAACTGCATAGTAGTCACCGAGATACCGTACCCGTATGAAACTGTCGCCAGGTCCAGTTCGGACCAGCCGCTATGATCGGACAGGGTGCCCGGCACTTCTCCCGGGTATCCGCTCATAGTCGGACTGCCGAAACCGATATCATTATGCAGCTGCCAAAGCCGTTCCGGACCCAATGACAACGCCACTTTTGTGGTGCCGACGTTACTCGACCTGCGGATCACGTCGCTGACACTCAAAATACCGTAATTATTGATGTCACTGATCGAGTAGCGTCCGATCAGCAGGCGTCCGGGGTCGGTATCAATCATGGTTTCCGGTTGATAGAGTCCGGAAATCAGCGCCGCAGCGATGGTAAACGGTTTTATGGTGGAGCCGGGTTCGAATACATCCGTCACCACGCGGTTCCTGTACAGGTTATCTTTAAGATCAGAGCGATTATTGGGATTGAACGAAGGCTGTACCGCCAGGGCAAATACCTCACCGGTGCTGACGCCCAGCAACAGCAGCATCCCGCCCCTGGCCTTGTGGTTTATCACCGCTGTTTGCAATTCCCGGTATGCCAGGTACTGCAAGCGCTGGTCCAGCGCCAGGGTCAGGGATTGGCCATGACTGGGTTGTTTGATATTTTCAATGTCCTTGACGATCGAACCATACAAATCTTTCAATACCCGTTTTTTACCCGGAGTGCCCCGCAACCAGTCATCAAAAGCCAGTTCAATGCCCTCCTGTCCCTCGTCATCGACATTGGTAAACCCGAGCAGGTGAGAAGCAACCTCACCGAGCGGATAGTAGCGTTTGTACTCCTTGCTGGTATTGATCCCCGGAATTTTCAGGGACTGCACCTGCCGCGCCACGTCGGGTGTCAACTGTCTCTTCATATACACGAAATTCCTGCCCTGCCGTTCGGCCAGGAACTTCCGTATCTGTTGCGCCGAGGTATCCAGCAGGTCCGCCAGTTCGCC
>JAAXHV010000283.1 GCA_012270695.1 Gammaproteobacteria bacterium
AACTGTTCCTATGTGTGCAGCCTGTTTCGCCCGGAAATTTATCGCGACCTGGAGCTTGCCCGCCACGGCCTGCAAGTCATTCCTTATGAAGGCGGCATCACCTTCATGCGCAACGGGGATTATTTCGGTAATTACGGCGACAAGGAACGCCAATACCGGGAAATGGCCAGACATTCAAGGCGTGACGCCGACGCATACCAGCGCTATGAGGCTGACGTGATGCGCCAGACCCGGCTGATTCGCCCGCTACTGATGAGGACCCCGCCCGACCCTGCGTCATTCATGCCACGCGACCTGATGGAAATGGCGCACCTGATAAAAACCTGTTGGGACCTGGGCGAGGACGTCCTGTATGACACTATCCGCTTCTGGACCATGAGTATCGCTGATTTTCTTGATGAATATTTTGAAACGGATATCGTCAAGGCGCACCTGGCCGGCAGCGGTATTATCGGCACGGCCCTGGGCGTTTATTCCCCCGGAACGGCCTATGTGCTCCTGCATCACTATATGGGCGACGTGGACGGCAGTATCGGTTCATGGGGGTTTGCCCGGGGCGGCATGGGGGCTATTGCCAACGCCCTGGCCGGCGCCGTCCGGGCCTTTGGCGGCGAGATTAAAGTCAGCGCCGGAGTGGATAAAATCCTGGTAGCCGATAGACGGGCCAAGGGCGTCGTACTGGAAAACGGTGACGAGTATTATGCCGACATCGTCGTTTCCAATCTTGACCCGAAACGCACCTTCCTGAACATCATGGACGAGCGCGACCTGCCGCAAGAGCTAGTCAGCAAGGCGCGGAATTTCAAGATCCGCGGGTCTTCCGGGAAACTCAATATCGCACTGGACGGCATGCCGACCTTTCACGCGATACAGAGTGATCATGAGTTGCTGAAGGCGGATTTCCATTTCATCGATTCGCTGGAGCGCATGGAAAAAGCCTATGATGACTGGAAGAACGGCACTTGGTCGAAAGACCCTTACCTGGACACCTTGATCCCCACCCGGGTGGATCCGACCATGGCCCCGCCCGGCAAACACATGATGAGCGTATTTGTCCAGTACTGTCCGCCGCAAGTGGACGGCCGCGACTGGACCGACGATCAGCGCGACCAGTTCGGTCAAACCGTTATCGAGCAGATAGCGGAATACAGCCCCGATTTCAAAGACTTGATCCTGCACGCGGAGGTGCGCACGCCGCGCGAACTGGAAAACGAAGTGGGCCTGACCGAGGGCAATATTTTCCAGGGTGAACTGACCATGGACCAACTGCTGTTCAACAGGCCGTTCCCCGGCTATGCCCAATACCGGGGGCCTGTCAGGGGCATGTATATGTCCGGTTCCGGCACTCATCCGGGCGGCGGCGTCATGGGCGCGCCGGGCGCCAACTCCGCCAGGGAAATACTCAGAGACCTGGGACGAAACAACATCGTACCGGAAGCATTCAGCGATGACTGATCGATTCGATGCGGTCATTATCGGGGCAGGTCACAACGGCCTGGTCTGCGCGTCTTACCTGGCCCGCGCCGGTCGTTCGCTGCTGGTGCTTGAAGCAAACGATCAGGTCGGCGGCGCAGCAATTACCCGGGAATTCGCCCCCGGTTATTCCATCTCGGCAGGGGCGCATTTGCTCCACCTGCTGTCACCGCGCATCATCTCGGACCTGGGTCTGGAACAGCACGGCCTGAAATGGGCAGCCACCGATT
The DNA here is from genome assembly GCA_012270695.1 of Gammaproteobacteria bacterium. Taxonomy (GTDB): domain Bacteria; phylum Pseudomonadota; class Gammaproteobacteria; order Eutrophobiales; family Eutrophobiaceae; genus JAAXHV01. The sequence continues at coordinate 1,704 of JAAXHV010000283.1, forward strand.
TGAAAACTGTCGCGTTGTCCGCTGACGGCAACCATCTCACCATGAGCGGGAATGCTATTGACGGTGACGAACTATCCGACGCTGATCGCGCCGCCTATCCCTTGTTCATGCAAAAATACCGGCGTTTTGCCGGCGTGCTGCACAAGACCTTCGTGGGTCGTCCGCCCCGTCTGGCCCATAACAGCCCCGCGGAGCTGGCGCAACTGGCCGGACTGGGCCTGAACCTGCGACTGCTGGGCCGGGAGCTGATGCAGGAATTGCTGCGCACCGGCGCAATCAACATCTACGACGTGCTGCAGGAGACCTTTGCCGGCGACCTGCTGAAAGGCGCCCTAGGCCTGGATGCCCTGCTCGGCAGTAACCTGGGGCCCCGGTCGCCCGGTTCGGTACTGACCTACCTGTACCGGCTGACAGGGCAGTTACACGGCAACGGTAGTGGAGTCGCGCTACCTGTGGGAGGAATGGGAACGGTCAGCCAGGCGCTGCGCAACGTTGCGGAAGCCGCGGGCGTGGAAATCAGGACAGCAACGCCGGTCAAGCGGGTTCTGCTGGATCGGGACCGGGTGACCGGCGTTGAAACGCTGGCCGGTGAACGCATCGACAGCAGGCTGGTCGTATCCAATGCCGACCCCAGAACCACGTTTCTGCAACTGGTTGGCGCCAGGAATATAGAGACCGGTTTCGCAAGACGTATCGGTAACATCCGCATGCAGGGCAAGGCGGCAAAACTGCACCTGGCCCTGGACGGTTTACCGGTTTTCAGGGGGCTGACAACCGCGCAATCAGGCCAGCGCCTGCTGATCGCGCCCTCACTGCATCACCTTGAGCGCGCGTTTGATCACTCCAAGTACGGCAGATTTTCGGAGCGGCCTGTCATGGAGATCAGCGTCCCTTCCCTCCAGGACGCCGGCCTTGCGCCGAAGGGCAAACACGTCCTCTCCGCCGTAGTCCAGTATACACCCTTCAGGCTTTGCTCAGGGTGGGAATCCGGCAGAGACGCCTTCAAGCAGTTGCTGATCGGACAACTGGAGGAATATGCTCCCGGCATCGGCAAGCAAATCGTCGCTGATGAATTGCTCACCCCTCCTGACCTGGAAACAGAATTCAACATCCACGGCGGGCACTGGCATCACGGTGAATACAGCCTGGATCAATTCATGATGTTGCGCCCCGTCCCAGGCGCTGCACGCTATGCAACGCCGGTTACGGGTTTATACCTGTGTGGCGCCGGTTGCCATCCGGGCGGCGGCGTCATGGGTCTACCCGGACGCAATGCCGCAACCGAGATACTGAAACAGGAGAAACCCTGGTGACGCTGCGGGAAGCACAACAGCGCGTATTACCCACCCCGTTCCATAGCCGCACCTCGGCTGTGTGCGAGACCAATCTCTGGTCGTCCTGGAAGGGGTATACCGTCGTTGATTGTTATACCAGCCTGGAAGACGAATATTTCGCTATTCGCAACGCCACCTCAGTATTCGACCTCAGTCCCATGACCAAGTATCGCATCACCGGCAAGGAGGGCATGGCTTACCTGGATAAACTGATGACGCGCAGGATGGACAGGCTGACCCCGGGGCGCGTCCTCTACGCGCTCTGGTGCAATGACAGGGGACACGTGCTGGACGACGGAACGGTTTTCCAACTGGACGAAAACCACTGGCGCCTGTGCTCGCAGGAGCGCCACCTGGACTGGCTGCTGACAACGGCAACGGGCTTCGACGTTGAGATCCATGATGAATCGGATGAAGTTGTCGCACTGGCCGTACAGGGACCCACTTCCTGCCGTACACTGAAGGCCATGAACCTGGCGGGCATCGAAGACCTGAAACCGTTTGCGTCACGCCGCTTCCCTTTTGAGGGTGCTGAATTACTGGTATCACGCACCGGCTTCACCGGCGACCTGGGTTATGAGTTGTGGATTGAACCGGGCCGCGCGGAAAGATTGTGGGATGCCCTGTTTTCAGCGGGGAACCCCTTTGGTATTCTGCCTGTCGGCGGTCAGGCCCTGGACATGGCTCGAATCGAGGCCGGGTTCATACAAGCAGGAGTGGAATTCGTGCCGGCGGCGACCGTGGTGCGCCCGCACCGGGGTCGTTCTCCATTTGAACTGGGTCTCGGCCGGCTGGTGCATTTCGATAAACCGATCTTCAACGGCAGGAGAGCTCTGCTGGAGGAACGGAAGCAGGGATCGCGCTACCGCCTGGTCAAGCTGGACATTGCCGGCAACAAGCCGGCTGGTGATGCATTCATTTATAACCGCAAACAGAAAGTCATCGGCCATGTGACTTCCGCAGTCTGGTCGCCGAGCGCCAAGATGAATATCGCCCTCGCCTCATTGGAGATGCCCTGGGGCAGACCGGACGATGAACTGTATGCCGAGGTCTATTACAATAGCGAATTACAGTGGAAGCGTCTGCTGGCCCGATGTAAGGTGGTGGAAGACGCTTTTTTTGATCCGCCGCGGCGGCATAAGACCCCGGCGGAATGCTGAATGAGTTTAAAACACAGGTTGACAGCCATATCTTCCGACCAGGCTAACCTACCGTAGCACAGTGAAAACCCAGAAACGAGGCAGTATCGAAGAATTGCAGGAGTTCCTGGAGCAACACCCCCGGGTGAAGATGGTGGAACTCCTGCTGCCCGATATCAACGGCATCCTGCGGGGCAAGCGCATCGGCAGGGATGAACTTGAGACCTTGTACCGGCAGGGTCTTAAGATGTGCGCGTCGACACCGTTTGTCGACAGTCGTGGAGAGATTACCTTTGACATCGGTATCGGTACCCGGGACGGAGACCCGGATATCATGAGTTATCCGGTGGCAGGCACCCTGGCGCCGGTTCCCTGGCTGGGCGCTTCATCCATTGCCCAGGTGTTCGTTTCCCTGCACGATCTGGAAGGCGCTCCCTGGTATGCCGACCCCCGGCATGTACTGGTGCGCGTCTGTGAAAAACTGCGGGAATCGGGTTTGCGGGCCGTCATCGCGGCAGAGTTCGAGTTCTACCTGCTGGAACCGGGCGACAGCGCCACCCCGCGCCCCTGGCTGGGCAGCATTCCCGGCACCGGTCTGAAACAGGAAGGGTTACAGTACGGCGCCATGGAAGACTTGTGGGAATGCGATTCCTTTCTCGTGGATGTACACCAATACTGTGAAGCTCAAAACGTCCCCGCGAATACCGCGCTGCCTGAATTTTCCCCGGGGCAGTTTGAGATCAACCTGCACCATGAAGATGACCCGGTAAGCGCCTGCGATCACGGCGCAATGCTCAAGCGCATCATCAAGGGAACGGCTTTTAAACATGGTCTGGGCGCAGCCTTCATGGCAAAGCCCTTTGTCGACCACTCCGGAAGCGGCCTGCATATCCATGTGAGCCTGCTCGATGAACAGGGAAATAACGTCTTCGCTGACTCTGAAGCCATGACGAGTCCGGCTGTTTCCCCCACGCTGGAACACGCCGTTGGCGGCCTGCAACAGACCATGGCCGAAGCGATGGCCGTTTTTGCTCCCAATGCCAACTCCTATCGGCGCCTGCAACCTGAATCTTTCGTTCCGCTATCTCCGAACTGGGGATACAACCACCGTGCAGTTGCCCTGCGCGTGCCGGTTTCCGGTAATCAGGATATGCGTATCGAACACCGTGT
>JAAXHV010000284.1 GCA_012270695.1 Gammaproteobacteria bacterium
GGTAGATTATTGACCGGCAGGGACGCCGCCCATAAACGGTTGAGCAACTTGCTGGCGCAGGGGCAACCGCTGCCTGAGGGCGTCGATTTTACCAATCGCTTTATTTATTACGTGGGGCCCGTCGACGCGGTCCGGGATGAAGTCGTGGGTCCGGCTGGTCCCACCACGGCAACGAGAATGGATAAATTTACCGACCTGATGCTGCAGAAAACAGGACTGATCGGCATGATTGGCAAGGCAGAGCGCGGGCCTGAGGGCATAGCGGCCATAAAGAAATACGGGGCGGTCTACTTGACGGCCGTCGGTGGCGCCGCCTACCTGGTATCCAGGGCTATTACCCGTTCCAGGGTAATAGCTTTTGCTGAGATGGGCATGGAAGCCATCCATGAATTCGAGGTGAAAGACATGCCGGTCACCGTTGCCGTGGATGTCGGAGGTAATTCCGTCCACCAGACCGGGCCGGCACAGTGGCGGGAGATCATTATCAGGGACAAGGCAGGCACACCGCGCTTCCAGTCATAAACAACGATTTTTTACCCCAACCCACGTGAACTACGATTTCCAGACATTTCGTGGAGATCTCTTTGGCGGCCTTACTTCCACGATAGTAGCGCTGCCGGTGGCGCTGGCCTTCGGCGTCGCATCCGGCATGGGCGCGGCAGCCGGCATTTATGGCGCCATCGCAGTCGGTTTTTTTGCGTCGGTATTCGGCGGTACCCGTTCCCAGATATCCGGGCCAACACCTTCAATGACCGTCGTTATGGCAGTCATTGTCACCACCCACGCGTCCACCCTTACCGAGGCCCTGACCATTGTTGTTATGGGCGGTATCCTGCAAGTGTTGCTGGGTATATCCAGGCTCGGTCGCTTTGTTGCCTACACCCCTTACGTGGTTATCTCCGGGTTTATGTCCGGTATCGGCATCATCATCATTCTCATCCAGCTTCTGCCGTTCCTGGGCGCGCCCACCTCACCGTACGGCCCCATGGGCGCGCTGCGCGCGCTGCCGGATGCGCTGGCTGATATTAATACCAGCGCTTTTATCATCGCCAGTGTCAGCCTGGCCATAGGTTTACTCTGGCCGCGCCGACTGGGCAGATACCTGCCCTCCCCTCTTGCGGCGTTAGTTGCGGGCACACTGCTGGGAGTGCTGTGGTTGAATGACGCCCCGGTTATCGGACAAATACCCATGGGACTGCCGGATATGCAGTTGCCCGCGCCCTCGGTCAGCTTCCTGGTAAGCGCAGTGGAACCGGCGATTATTCTGGCGCTGCTCGGTTCCGTTGACAGTCTTCTCACTTCCCTGATCGCCGATTCGCTCACCGGCACACAACACAAACCGAACCGGGAACTGGTAGGCCAGGGCATAGGCAATATAGTTGCAGGTTTATT
>JAAXHV010000285.1:0-366 GCA_012270695.1 Gammaproteobacteria bacterium
GTTGTCCGCCCGTCATCCTCGCGCGGGAATCCAGGCACTGGGGGCACAGGGAGCACAGAGTGGATCATTCATTACCCACGTGCGCGGGAATCCGGTAGAATCACCGTCTCGAAGAGACACTTGATTTGATTCATGACAAGAGCAGCAATATGCGGCGCGGCAGGACGGATGGGAAAAACCATCCAGGAAGTGATAGCGACGACGGCCGGTATCACGCTCGGCGCAGCGATTGAACAAAGCAACTCACCGGCGCTGGGCCTGGACGCGGGTGAAGTAGCCGGAATCGGCAGGTTGGGCGTCACGGTCACCGATAATATCGAGGCCGTCATGGATGACTTCGACGTGTTGATAGACTTCACCCAGGCC
>JAAXHV010000285.1:447-1584 GCA_012270695.1 Gammaproteobacteria bacterium
GTCAATTTATGTTTCAAGCTGGCGGAACTGGCGGCAGGCGTTATCGGCGACAACACGGATATCGAGATTATAGAGGCACACCACAACCGCAAGATCGATGCGCCGTCAGGTACCGCGCTGCGTTTGGGCGAGATCGTGGCGGCTACCCTGGGGCGTGACCTGGCTGAGTGCGCGGTTTACGGGAGGCAAGGGGTTACCGGCCCGCGGGCTCCGGAAACCATTGGTTTTGAGACCATACGCGCCGGAGACATCGTCGGCGAACACACCGTCATGTTTGCCGGTGAAGGCGAGCGGGTGGAGATCAGACATGTCGCCACCAGCCGCAAAACATTTGCCGGCGGTGCGGTGCGCGCCGCGCAGTGGATCATGAGCAAAGATATCGGGCTGTATAACATGCAGGACGTGTTGGGATTGTGAGAGTTGACGGGAAAGGATATATACCCTAAAGTTTTTCATTATGATAATCACAGTTACGCACAAGGCCATAAGAAGCATCGCAGATTCCGGTGTGCCGTATGAACAATATGCCTGTCCCGGCCCCGCTTGAATGGCACAAGGAAGTTATCATCCCCGACTGGATTGACTATAACGGCCACATGAACGTGGCCTATTACGTCCTGGTTTTTGACCGCGCCACCGATGAATTTTTCGACTTCATGGGGTTGACCGCCGAATACAGGGATGCCGGCAACGTGTCCGCTTTTACCGCGGAAATGCACGTTAATTATGTCCGCGAAGTGAAACAGGACGACGAAGTGTTGGTAACCACCCAGTTACTCGGTTACGATGAAAAACGCTTTCATTATTTTCACCGGATGTACCACGCCGGAGAGCGGTATCTTGCCGCAACCAGCGAACTGTTATGTCTGTACGTGGATATGAATATAAGGCGGGTAACGCAAATGCCGCCGTCGGTCATGGACAGACTGGCCGAAATCAAACAAAGCCATGCTGTGCTGCCGCTGCCCGAACAGGCCGGCAGTGTAATGAAGGTAAAACGAAATTAGAACATCAAAGGGGCTAGGCAAACACCCGGGGCTGAAACCCATCCTCGTTGACGATGCTGGCGCTGCTCCCGGTGGCCCGGATTACGTACAAACCCTGGCGCGCCGCATGCAACACCACCGTCTGGTCCGC
>JAAXHV010000286.1 GCA_012270695.1 Gammaproteobacteria bacterium
GGGTCCAGGACTTTCACAATTGAGTTTTTAAATCCCTTCGTATCCCGGCTGATAATCGCCTGCGCGCCGATAAGATACGCGGCTTGTTCTATTACGGCGTCTTCAAAGTCTTTTATTCTGCTCCTGAGAGCTTCTTCAATGACAGGTCGATTGACCGGCGCGATTTCAAACAACTCCAGCAAGCGATTTAACGCAGCGCGAGCCTCAGACTTCTGCAATACCTGTGATAAAAGATAGTCAACCGTCGTAACAGTGGTGGCGCACAGGTAGGCCTCCAGTTCAGAGCGCTCAGTCAGGGCAAAGATTTTTGCAGCGGATTGCACAAACGGTTCTCGGGCCAACAGGAGATCAAGTACCACATTTGTGTCGATCAGTACTTTCAGAGATATTTCTCGCGGAGATGTTTCTTGTGAGCAGAATCGTCAATACTGTGGCCGTTGAGCACACCCAGAAGTGAGGCGGTAACTGGAGGCAGCGCAGTTACCGCCTCTCGATTGGACCCACCAAGGTAATCAAAAAACTCCCCAACCATTTGAGAGACAGATTTCCCCCGACGGCTTGCCTCGGATTTGGCCTTTTTAATGAGCGCTTCGTCCATTCGTAATGTAATCTTTGTATTCATGACGTATAGAATAATAGGATATGTACGTCATGTCAACAATCTTATTCTGGGGGCTGCGTTGATCGTTTTATCTTTTATTTGCAAAAATTATTTTGAAATATAAAATATTTGTCGTATGGATCACGAACGTCGCATTGAAGAAAAACCCGTTCTCCTGGAAAGGAAGTATTTGTTACCGTTTATTCTGGTAACCACGTTGTTCTTTTCATGGGCGTTGGCGGCGCAATTAAACGACATCCTTATTCGCCAATTTCAAAAGGCGCTGGAACTCTCCCGGGGGCAGGCGGGGTTCATCCAGACCGCGTTTTATTTCGGCTACTTCTTTGGCGCTATCCCCGCAGGCATGGTTATGCGGCGTTTTGGTTACAAGAACGGGATACTGGTTGGACTGGCGCTTTATTGCGGCGGCGCGCTCATGTTTTATCCGGCGGCAGAGGTGCGCGCCTTTGGGGTATTTCTTGCTGCGCTCTATATCATCGCGTTCGGGCTGGCGTTCCTGGAAACCGCGGCTAACCCGTATGTGTCGGTAATGGGCGATGCGCGTACCGGTCCATCCAGACTCAATATTGCCCAGTCCTTTTACGGCGTTGGCGCATTTGTGGGGCCGTTCCTGGGCAGTATTTTTATCTTCTCGGGCATCGAGTATACCCCGGCTGAGATCGCGGCTTTGACCCCTGTGGAGTTGGAAACATGGCGTATTGCCGAGGCCAGGACAGTGCAACAGCCGTATCTCTGGTTGGCGGGCTGCGTGGCAACCATTGCTGCGCTGATCTTCTTTTCCAAATTTCCGCGGATTACGGAGGCCGGCGGCGACTCTGCCGAAGATAAAAACGCGCGCATGAGTGATCTGTTTCATCATAAACACTTAATCCTGGCGGCAGTCACACAGTTTTTTTACGTCGGCACGCAGGTCTCCATCTGGTCCTTTTTCATCGACTTCACCAAGGACATGAGCCCCGATACAACAGAAAAAGCCGCGGGAAAACTACTCGCCTATGGTTTTATCGCGCTCATGTTCGGCCGTTTTTCGGGTGGTTTCCTGATGCAGAGAATAGCGCCAAACCGTCTATTGCTGACGTACGCGATCATCAGCATATTGTTACTGACTGTTGCCATCACCGGGTCCGGGTGGGATGCCATCTGGTCGCTTTGGTTGACCACTTTATTCATGTCCATCATGTGGCCAACGATATTTGCCTTAGGGATCCGAAACCTGGGACCATTAACCAAACTTGGCTCTTCCCTGATGATCATGGTGATAGTAGGGGGCGCAATATTTCCCCCGCTCATGGGCTATGCAGCCGATGCGACAAATATACAGGTTGCACTACTTGTACCCATGATTGGCTTCCTGGTAGTGTGCCATTTTGCACTGTGGGGCTGGCGGGCTGGTGAGAAACGGGTTTGACAAACCAGCTACGCCTTTGAGCAGTCCTGCCAGGCGTCAGGTATCCCCTGCCCCGTCAACAGCCCGAGTACAACGGCTGCAGGGTTTTACAGCTCATCACGGCAGGTAACCGTCGAAGTCGGGAGGAAATGTTTATTGTTCCTTACATTTTTTCCGTGCTGTCACAGGGTTGCAACGGACGAATTTTCCATTTTCGAACTGTGTTTTGTACGTGGAAAACCGGTGATCCGGGAATGGGTAATCGGTGCTGATGATCTGCGCGCCACTCCTGAACGCAAAACGCTGTCTTGAGTAGTCATTGCTTCGGGCTTCTTCCGTACCGGCGTCCGCCCGTGTGTAAGTCAGGTATCCCCTGGCCAGTGCGCCATTGATCTTCAGCCTGTGCTTTTCCTTTTTCGGTTTTGTGTGCATTACGAAAGCTGAACCAGGGGCGCTGTTACCAAGATTGGCAAACATGAGTTTATCCTCCAGTGTCTTACCCTGGCCTGCATAATTGTCGGTTGCTTTCCCCGCGTCAATCAGGATAAACAAAATCCTGCCGGCCAGTTCGGAAAGATAAGGCCAGGCTTGTTGTTTTACCGCCTTACTCAAACTGTCCTGGTCGCCGCGTATATCGTCAGGTGTGACAATTTTGTTGCGCGGGATAACTGATAATATTTCTGCTTCCAATTCCTGCAATACCTGCCCGGTAAATGCCGGGACTGCAACAGGCGTGTAGCTGGCATTGACTGCGCTGCGGTTTTTATCCTTGGGTTCGATGAGAATGATGATCGGAACATGGTTCGGAACGCTTTCTGACCATGAATTAATCGTGCTTAAACACTGTTTCAACAGCTTGCAATGACTACGGACGTCTATATCCTGCATGTGAAGAACTTTGAAACCGGGCTTGCGCATCAGTCCATCCGGGTCATAAGGAACGTCGGGGATCAAGCCACTGTCACTGATGCTTTGATAGACCCCGGGTTCAGCATAGCGGCCGCCTGACTTGTCTGCATACACGTCGAGTTCAAACGCCCGGATGCCTAGGTGAAGCTGTACCTCCAGAGGAAAATGAGTATACGCGAGGCTGCGTACCAGCCGGGAGGCAGGCCATTCTGAACCCTGTCCATACTTTTCCACCAGCAACATCAGGTCCACAGACTGGTCCGGCTCAATATGGTAGGAGTTATGGGTGCCGATATACTGGATTTCATTAAGTCTCAGGGAACTTAACCCGGGAAACTCCAGGTCAGCCGTGACCCCGCTTGCGCAATACAAAATCAGTAACGTACGGAATATTGTTGTAACCCGCATTTGTCACCGGGTGATGTGGGTGAACTGGTACATCACAATTTGTATTTTAAGCCCAACCAGAAGGAGGGCCCAGGTTGAAACGACCTCAATATCAGGTCTCCGGAAGTCCCCGAAGTCTGTACCCATTTGGGACTGTTAAGGTTTCTTGCCGCAAACTGAAGGGAAAGAGAATCCGTCAACGAATACCAGGAGTTCAAACTCACTCGACTCAAGCTTTGCACATAGATATCATCCTGCGGCGTATCACCAAACGCCCCGGTGAAATAGCCGCCACGATGGGCGAAGGACAGATCGATACCAAGCTTGTCGCGCCATCGATAGCGAAGGGTCACCTTGCCCAGGTGCTCCGACTGGTTACGCAAGCCCTTGACCGTACGCTTGATGCCGTTACCCTGTATGATGTCCCACTCCCCGTCTATATAGGTATAGTTGGCCAGAAGACCGAAGCCATTGAGCGGCGCCGGGAGGAAATCAAAGGACTTCATAGCAAAATTCGCTTCTATGCCCAACTCCTTGGCCGAACTGTTACCTACCACCTGTTTCGTGCGTGTCCTCAACCCATCAGTTAGCGATTCCATTACTTGGGTAAATGACTCATTAGCCATGTCTTTGTAGAAAAGGCCCAGTGAGGCATGGCCATCAAAATTTTCAAAATAGTACTCACCGCTTAAGTCAAAGTTATCCGCTGTCCTCGGCCCCAAGTCCGGGTTGCCGATATTGATTTCCGTGTTGCCGCTGGTATCCGTAAAGATAGAGGTCCGCTGGGCAAAGTCTTGAAAATCCGGCCGGGCCATGGATCTCGAGTAGGATAAACGCATTTTTACATTGTTGTTGGGGGTATAGTGCAAGTGCCCGCTGGGCAGCAGTTCCGTGTAGCTGTTTTTGTTGTTGTCGCTGACTACGCTCACGCTGCCTGTTGTCTGGTCGATATCCACGTCGAAGGCATCATTACTCAGGTCAGTGTATTCAGTCCTGAGTCCGCCTATGAGGC